>CAJXXO010000027.1 GCA_913062655.1 uncultured Bacteroidota bacterium
TGTACTCGATGAGTCGCTCTACCAGTTCTTGCCGGGGGTCAATCTCGTTGCCCTCTTCGTCCAGTTCTTTGCGGGGCAGCAGCATCTTAGCCTTGATGCGCATCAGTGTAGCCGCTACCAGAATAAACTCACTCGCCACCTCGATATTCATCTGCTGCAGGTGATGCAGGTACTCGAGAAAATCATCTGTGATTTTGGAGATCGGAATATCATAAATGTCCAGTTCGTCCCGTTCGATGAAGAACAGCAACAGGTCAAATGGACCCTCAAACTGCGGCAATTTGATCTCGTAGGTCAAGTGGTTAATAGCTTTGCGGTGGCCGAAACCCAAGTAATTTAAGCGCTCCGGCAAACAAAGATAAAATCTTTAGTGTTAGGCGCCTGTCTCTAGATAAAAGCTGATTGACAATGCTTTAGCGTAGGCGATTAGCTATATTTGTTTTTTGGATGCAAACCAATCATTATGCAGAGTCCTGAAATTCAGGCAGGTCCACTTTTAAGTCAAATTGAAGTACCGGCTGATCTTAGACAACTTTCACAAGATCAATTGCAACAAGTTGTAGATGAGCTCCGGCAATTTATCATTGATGTGGTATCGATGCATGGCGGTCACTTTGGTGCCAGCCTGGGCGTGGTGGAGTTGACCACCGCTCTGCATTACGTATTTGATACGCCTACCGATCAAATCGTTTGGGATGTTGGGCACCAAGCCTATGGACATAAAATCCTGACCGGACGAAGAAAGAATTTTCACACCAACCGTAAGTATAAGGGGTTGAGTGGTTTTCCGAAGCGCAAGGAAAGTGAGTATGATACTTTTGGCGTAGGGCACTCCTCCACCTCCGTATCTGCTGCTGTAGGTATGGCGGTAGCCAATAAATACAAGAAGGACAATCGCCAGCATGTAGCGGTAATCGGTGATGGTGCGATGACGGGTGGTATCGCCTTTGAAGGGTTGAACCATGCCGGGGTATCTGACACCGACATGCTGATTGTGCTGAACGATAACTGCATGTCCATCGACCCGAACGTAGGTGCCCTCAAAGAATACTTAACCGACATCACCGCTTCATCCGCCTACAATAAACTTCGTGATGACGTATGGCATCTGCTGGGCAAGCTGAGCAAGTTTGGCAAGAGCGCCCGCGACATTACTGCCAAGGTGGAACATGCCTTGAAGTCTACTATATCTAAGGAAAGTAACCTGTTTGAAAGCTTCAACCTCCGCTATTTCGGTCCTATCGATGGGCACGACATCAACCACCTGGTGAAAATCATGGAGGACATGAAGGAGATCAAAGGGCCAAAGCTCCTCCACGTGGTGACCATGAAGGGGAAAGGCTTCAAGCCGGCCGAAGAAGGCAACCCTACCCTGTGGCATGCACCAGGTGTGCAGTTTGATAAGATCACTGGTGAGCTCTACAAAAAAGCCCCGGAAACACCACAGCCGCCAAAATACCAAGATGTATTTGGTCATTCCATTATTGAGTTGGCCAAAGAAAACGAAAAAATCATGGGCATTACGCCCGCTATGCCTACCGGCTCTTCCATGAAATATATGCTGGAAGAAATGCCGGATCGTGCCTTTGATGTGGGTATTGCCGAGCAGCATGCGGTAACCTTCAGTGCCGGACTGGCTACGCAAGGATTACGTCCGTTTTGCAACATCTATTCTTCATTCATGCAGCGGGCATATGATCAGGTCATTCACGATGTAGCCATTCAGGATTTGCCTGTCATCTTCTGCCTGGATCGCGCAGGGGTGGCCGGAGCAGATGGTCCTACCCATCATGGAGCCTACGACTTAGCATACATGCGCTGCGTACCTAACATGATTGTGAGTGCCCCGATGAATGAACAGGAGCTCCGCAATCTTATGTTTACCGCTCAGGCGGATAGCCAGACCCATCCTTTTGTGATTCGCTACCCACGGGGTAAAGGGGTAATGCCAGCATGGCGTACGCCATTTGAAGCTGTACCGGTAGGCAAAGGCCGCAAGATCAAAGACGGTGAGGAAGTAGCGATATTAACCCTTGGCCATCCGGGCAACTTTGCCGTAGAAGCTTGCAAAAACCTTTTGACAGAAGACCTACATCCGGCTCACTATGATATGCGCTTTGTCAAGCCGTTGGACGATGATTTGCTGCATGAAGTGTTTAGTCAATTCAATAAAATCATCACGGTAGAAGACGGTTGTATTCAAGGGGGTTTCGGCTCTGCCGTATTGGAGTGGATGGCCGATCATGGCTATTCGGCAGAAGTAAAACGACTCGGCATTCCAGATCGCATTGTAGAGCACGGCTCGCAGCAAGAATTATGGCGCGAATGTGAATACGATGCGCAGGCTATAGAATCCACTGTCCGCGCCATGGCAGGTGTAGCTGTTACCGTTAAATAAAAGTAGATATAAGCCGCCCAATAAAAAGCCCGATGGAAGTGAGGGACCATCGGGCTTTTGGTTAGGTTTAGTTGGCATTATTCTATTCAACGCCTTCTTCTTCGTTACTATTTTGGGCACGCATGCCTTTGCCTGCACAGCACCCCTTTCCTTTGGAGGCTTTATCTCCACCACAGCCTTTTTGGGCTTTCATGGCCTGGCCTTCCCCGTGGCCCTTACCGGCACAACCCTTGCCATTTTGGGCTTTCGCCTTATTGGCGCAACAGCCTTTCTTGGCTTTCGTAGCGCCAGGCATATCATCAGATACCATTTCTGGTTGAACCGCTTCGGTTTCTACGGGTTGGGGGGTGGCTTCTGCGGATTGGGCCATAGCGGTTGCCGCTACCATCATCATTACCACCAGACTTACCAGTACTCTTTTCATGTTATGTATTTTTTCGTGTTGCAATTATCGTTTGGTTGGCTTTTACGGCTTGTCCGAGCTGCACATTCACCTCTACATTGAGCGGTAACAGCACGTCAACCCGACTACCAAATTTAATAAATCCCAGCTCGTCACCTTGCTCTATTACGTCACCCAGTTCAACATAGTTTCGAATTCTGCGCGCCATGGCTCCGGCAATTTGCCGTACCAGCACCGGTACCTGCTCATGCAAAATGGCCACCGATAGCCGCTCATTCAGTTCACTCGACTTTGGATGCCAGGCGACCAGGTATTTTCCGGGGTAGTATTTTTTGTACACCACAGGGCCGCTTACCGGCACTTTGTTGAAGTGCACATTGAAGGGGGACATGAAGATGGATACTTGCATTCTTCTATCCCCAAAATACTCTGCATGGTCCACTTCTTCTATCACTACCACCTTTCCATCGGCCGGAGCGAAGACTGCATCCTCGTTGGCTACCAGTTTTCGCCTGGGGTTGCGAAAAAAGCTAATGACCCACAACCATATCAGGACAATGACTACGGCCAGACCATACACCACAGGAGGAAGGGTATCCCAAAGAAGCTGATAAAACAGCATGAGAAACAATGCAGCCAGGAGTGTGGCCACCGAAATGGGCCCCACGCCCTCTCTGTGAATTCGAAGCATATACGACTATACGATACCTTGTGCCAACATGGCGTCCGCTACCTTAACGAACCCGGCAATATTAGCACCTTTTACGTAATCTACACCATCTTTTTCTTTTCCATAGGCCACACAGTTGTCGTGTATGCTACGCATAATGCTGCGTAATTTTTCATCCACTTCTTCACCACTCCAGCTCAGGCGAAGGCTATTCTGCGACATCTCCAGGCCACTCACGGCTACGCCACCGGCATTGCTGGCCTTACCAGGTCCATACAATACCTTACTATGCTGGAATATTTCTATCGCCTCAGGGGTACAAGGCATATTGGCGCCCTCGCTTACCGCTTGCAGTCCGTTCTTGCAAAGTGTTTTGGCGTGTTTTTCATTTAATTCATTCTGCGTAGCACTAGGAAAAGCCAGTTCAGCAGATACGCCCCATGGTGTTTTCCCCGCATAATAGTCGAGGCCGAATTGTTCTGCATACTCATATATGCGACCGCGCTTTACATTTTTCAGGTCCATCAGGTAGTTCCACTTCTCCTCGTCCATGCCATCTTTATCGTACACAAAGCCACCAGAGTCGGAAACGGTCAGCACTTTGCCGCCCAGTTCCATGATCTTTTTGGCCGTGTATTGGGCTACATTGCCCGAGCCGGAAATGATACACTTTTTGTCTTTGATCGATTCGCCACGGGTAAGCAGCATTTCATGGGTAAAATACACACTGCCAAACCCAGTAGCCTCCGGGCGCATGTAGCTGCCACCATATTCCATACCCTTACCGGTAAGTACGCCCGTAAATTCATTGCGGATCTTTTTGTATTGCCCATAGAGAAATCCGATCTCCCGGCTGCCCACACCAATGTCACCGGCCGGCACATCAGTATCAGGCCCTATATGGCGTTGCAGTTCGGTCATAAAGCTTTGGCAAAACCGCATTACTTCTCCATCCGATTTACCTTTGGGGTCAAAGTCAGCTCCCCCTTTTCCTCCGCCCATTGGCAATGTGGTCAGGCTATTTTTAAATACCTGTTCAAAAGCCAGGAACTTGAGTACGCTCAGGTTTACACTCGGGTGGAAGCGAAGGCCGCCTTTGTAAGGGCCAATGGCGCTGTTCATTTCAATGCGATAGCCTCTATTTACCTGCACTTCTCCTTTATCATTTACCCACGGCACCCGAAACATAACCACACGCTCTGGTTCTACCATCCTATGCAATACCCGGTGCTGTACATAGTGCGGATAGTCTTGTATGTAGGGCAATACGCTAGCGGCTACTTCATGCACCGCCTGTAGAAATTCTGTTTCATGCGGATTACGCTTTTCTACGTATTGCATAAACTCCTCTACCGCCTTTTGCTCGTTGATCTTGACTGGGGATTGTGTTGTGGTTTGCATACTATGGGTTTTTTATGGTCAGTTCAGCAATAGATACATGACAAAGAAAGGAATGGACATCAATAGCGCATCAAAGCGATCGAGAAGGCCCCCATGACCCGGCAGTAGCTGACCGGAGTCTTTTACGGCTACACTGCGCTTAATCATAGATTCCACTAAATCACCCAAAGTGCCAAAAACGACCACAATACCGGCTAGAATAAACCAGTCGACTAAAGATCGTAATTGAAACCATTGAAAAATCAGATAACCCGCCAACATGGCGGCTAAGGCCCCTCCTAGGAAGCCTTCAATGGTTTTCTTGGGAGAAATGCGCTCCATTAATTTGTGTTTCCCAATGAGCCGACCGGTAAAATAGGCAAAGACATCATTGGTGACGACCAATATCAGCAACCCGATTATCCATTCAGGTTGGTAGTGTTGGTTTTCATGTGCAATAAACATCATAATTCCCAAAGGAACGGTGATGTATATCAACCCGGTAAGGTTTATACTGAATTGTTGTACAGGTTGTTGAGCACCCCCGAATAGTTCCAGTATCAGCAATAGGGGTAAGGCGGCCAGAAATACCAGCAGCAAGGCTATTGGTATATCGCCCCGGGCGGTTAGGATAAGCAGTACCAGCATAGCGGCACCCAGCACTTGACGGACCAGGTTCATCAGTCCTTGCCGGTGACCGGTATAGGCCACCTGGCTACCCATCAATTGAAAAAACTCATACAGCATGATGCTGTTCAGCACCACCACCAACCCGTAAAAGGACCAGGGGCTAAACCAGATAGCGCCCACCCCCACTATAGCGAAAATGAATGCTGTGACGGCCCGCGTCCATAAGTCTCTCATGAAGCACTCTTTTGGATGAGATGGCTGGCACGTAATGCGTGGTCTTTGAGGGTATACAATTCGATGTCGCCAAATCCGTAGGCCGTATCTTTTTTGTTCAGCATCGTACAGGGAATGTCGTGTTCCTCAAGCATGGATTGAAGTAGAGCAGCAAGGTGCTCCTGCGAAGTGGTGTAGATCTTTACCCAGTCATCATTCGACTTCATTCGGTAGGTGACGTTTTGCAGTCCATCGGAAAAGTAGCAAAAATCCAACAAAGGCAAGACTGCCTGTAATCAATGCGGGCATAGGCAATTGCTGCTCCGGAGCCAGCAGCTCGGTAGTTCCGCCTTCCGGCAAAAAGAAATAGGCCATCACAATCACCCAGGCATTGTTGAAAAAGTGGGCTATGATCGGATACCAGAGATTGCGCGACCACAGATACAGGTAGCCCAGTGCCGCGCCCAGCAACAATCGTGGCAAAAAGAAAAAGACCTGAAAGTGGAAAAGGCTAAAAATGGCGGCAGCAGTCCACACGGCCAGATGAGGTCGTTTCAGCCAATTTTCGATCAGTTTTTGAAAGCCCCCTCGAAAGATTAATTCCTCCCCCACCGCAGGTAGGACCGCTACAACCAGCATGGTCAACAGCATATGGCCAAAAGATTGAAAATTGAGCAGCGCTTCGTATCCGGCCTGCACATCTTGATTGCTGCTGCGCAACCACTCTCCTACCGGGCCCCAATTATCTGGAATAGTGATTTGTTGGTTCCACTCACTGGTGAGGGTAATGAGCGACTGACTGAAAAACAGCACCAAAACAGCCAATACCGCCAGCCGAACATTGAAGGCCCTTCGTAAGCCATAAAATGACCAGGGCGACCGATTTTGCATCCATACGAAAATGAGGGCCGGTAGCACAAACGCCCCCAGTGCACTAAACGCCTGTACCCACAAAAAAGCATACGGATGGGCCGACTGATCGGCCAGGGAGCGCGTAAAAGTGGACAAATCCCCTACATCAAACAGGACCACCGCCAACAAGGCACCGATGGTACCCATTACGGCACCCAATAGTAATACCATCCCCAACAAGAGGAGGATTTGCATGAAAGGTCGTAACACCATTAGCCAACCGCCTTAAAATCAATAATTTTGCAACGCAAAACCAGCTACCGTTGTTGGTAGCTTACCTTAAAAAGGGTATTGCGCATGGTAAAGATCGGAAATGTCGAATTGGGACCCTTCCCACTGCTGCTGGCGCCCATGGAGGATGTGAGCGACCCGCCCTTCCGTATGTTGTGTAAGCAACAGGGCGCGGACATGATGTACACCGAATTCATCTCATCGGAAGGGCTCATACGGGATGCGGCCAAAAGCATTCAAAAGCTCGATATCTACGAACAAGAGCGACCGGTGGGTATTCAAATCTTCGGGGGCGACCTGGAGCCTATGATCGAGGCCACCCGCATTGTGGAGCAGACCCAACCGGATGTGATCGACATCAACTACGGCTGCCCGGTGAAAAAGGTGGTGTGCAAAGATGCCGGTGCAGGAATTCTGCGCAACATTCCCAAGATGGTCAAGCTCACGGAAGCGGTGGTAAAGGCGACCGACCTGCCGGTGACCGTAAAAACCCGTCTGGGTTGGGATACCCACTCCATTCAGATAATGGAAGTGGTGGAGCGGTTGCAAGATGTGGGTATTCAGGCCATATCTATACACGGTCGTACACGGGTACAGATGTACAAAGGCGAGGCAGACTGGACCCTATTGGGTGAGATCAAAAATAATCCACGGATTCATATACCTGTTTTTGGCAATGGCGATGTCGATAGCGGACCCAAGGCGTTGGAGATGAAAAACAAGTATGGCGTAGATGGCGTAATGATCGGACGCGCTTCTATTGGTTACCCGTGGATATTCCGCGATATCAAAACCTACCTGGCTACCGGAGAAACACCCCCGCCCCCTACCCTGGCAGAGAGAGTAGAGGTGTGTCGCACCCACTTGCTGGAAGGCATCAAATGGAAAGGTGAAAAGCTGGGTATTTTAGAGATGCGTAGGCACTATGCCAACTACTTCAAGGGTTACAAAAACATAAAACCTTTCAGACTACAACTCTGCACCAGTGATCATTTACCGGAAATAATCGATACCCTCGAGGCCATCAAAGCAGCCGATCTGGAGCTTACAGGAGCAGCAGTGGCGTAAGGGTTAAATAGTTTGAAATACCTTTGCTGCCCTACCTGTTGGGCAAACTTTTTACAATATCCTTCGGTTTGAATCGTGTTAACTCTTAAATCAAGTACACACCTATGGGAGAATACTATGGATTGATGATCATCGGCTTGATATTTGCCGGTGTAGGTATGCTGGTAAGTGGCCAGCTGAAAAGACGGTTCAAGGAGTATTCCAAGATACCGATCAGCTCCGGGCTGACCGGACGCGAAGTAGCACAGCAAATGTTGGATGACAATGGGCTGAATGATGTGCGCATTGTGGAAGCGCAGGGCTTCTTATCGGATCACTACAATCCGTCCAACAAGACCATTGCCCTCAGCCCGGATGTATACCATTCCAATAGTGTGGCTGCAGCGGCTGTGGCGGCCCACGAAACCGGGCATGCCGTTCAGCATGCGCAGGCTTACACCTGGCTGCAGATGCGCTCCAGCCTGGTACCTGTGGTACAGTTTGCCTCCAGCATCATGCAGTGGATCATTCTTTTTGGTATCATTTTCATCAGCTCCTTTCCGCAGCTATTATTATTTGGTATCATCTTGTTTGCCTCTACTACACTGTTTTCCTTCATCACCTTACCGGTAGAGTTTGATGCCAGCAAACGAGCACTGGCCTGGCTCAATACCACCCGAGTGGTGAGTGATCAACAGCACGATAAGGCGGCCAATGCACTCAAGTGGGCGGCATCTACGTATGTCGTCAACGCCTTGGGCTCACTGGCCTCTTTGCTGTATTTGATTACCATATTCCTGGGTAGAAGAAACTAAGGGCACCCCAAAAAAGAGATGAAAAACGAAAGGCGACCTCGAAAGAAGTCGCCTTTTTTATGGTAACTGTGGTCCGCAGCATCAGCCATTCAACTGGGCGGCCATTTGTTGCACTTTTGTTTTGATACTGGATACCAGGGCAATCGGAACGGTTTTGCGTTCTATGCGGGAGCAGATAAACTCCTTGTAGCTTCTCTCCAGATTCATCTTGTTGAAGCAGCAAGGATAAGCCTTTATGGTGTTGAGTACGTCCTGCTCTTCTTTGGCGGACAATTCGCCATCTACTGCTCTGAGAACACGCTGATACAGCGCTTTACATTCTTCCTTTGGCAATAAGCACTCCCCATTGTGATCCATAACTGTAAGCGGTTTGTGATTACTCGTAGCCCATCGTTTTAGCGTACGATTTCAATTGTTCTTTCAACATGTTTCTCGCGCGGTGCAATCGGGACCTCACGGTACCGATGGGGATGTCGGTTATTTTCGCGATCTCCTCATAACTGAAACCTTCAACGTCACAAAGTAGCACAACAGTTCGGAAGTCGACCGGTAAAGAGTTCAAAGCTTTGGTGACCTCATCACCGATCATACCCTGAAATATCTCTTGCCGCAAGTCGACAAATTCTACATTGCTGCGATCATCTGAATCTTGATACCCAATGAAATCTTCGTAATCAACCCTTGCCGGTTGCTTCGATTTCTTCCGGTATTCATTGATGAAGGCGTTCTTCAGAATTTTAAAGAGCCACGCTTTTGCGTTTGTTCCCGCATCGTACGAGTCAATAAACCTGTAGGCCTTTAAATAAGTTTCCTGCACCAGATCATTTGCGTCTTCTTCGTTGTACGCTAGGTGATACGCAAAATTGTACAGGGCATCAATGTGTGGGAGAAATTCATCGTGGAAGATCTCATCGCGTTGCTTGGGATTGTATCTTTTGGGCTTCTGGCTCACGTATTAAATTTAATTATTTAATTACCGACTCGATGTTTTTAAGCCCAATAATTTAATGGCTACCCTTCATCTCATCAAGTTTTTAGGTATCTGTTTAAACAGAAAAAACCGTTCCAAGGCCTCATTTAGTGTGGTGTACCGGGTATTCTGTCAGGGTTTTCACGCTATTTAACGAATGGCTGCTATTCTGTCAGGACCCTAAAAAATGTTGTAACCGGTCCCATTCTGGGTCGATATGGTGTGCCATGTATTGTTGGCCATCCCAGGCCAATCGCTGTGGAACCGGGCTGTGTTCCTCCGGCAGGGTCCATTGGATATCAGCGGCTATGGGTTGTGTGCGTGCCATCAGCGGTCGATCCAAAAGGGCTATCCAATCTGCCACTGCGCCTGTTTGACCGGTGGTCCAATAGGTCTGCGAGTGGGTTTGTGCTTTGTCCGGAAGGTTTTTCAGGAAGGGCAGATGGATCGCTAACGGTTGTTGGTGCATGAGGTCCACCAACTCAAAGTAGCGATCAGGTAGCGGGTGCGCATACTGGTTGAGCATGCGCTGATCGGTATACCACAGGTACACCGGTTCATCATCTTTGATATTCGACCAGCTTTCTGCCACCAGCGGATTGGCCAGGTACCAGGTCTGTTTGGGTGTCACCAGTTTCAACACAGCCCCCTTCCAGAGCCGTTGCGCTATCTCGTACTGTTGTGCCTGAGGGGTTGGGTACTGGCCCACCACTTTTTCCCACTCCGCGGGGCTCCATACTTGTTGGACAGGAATGTCCTCCGCACACCGGAAGTGCTTAAGCGGACATCGCCTCTTACCGTGAAGTCCGCACGGCCGGCAAGCCAACGTGCCGGGCTCTTGTACCACCTTGGCCTCATCAGACAGTGGCCCAAAGCCAAACTCGGGAATGGTGCTGCAAAAGATAGCGGTTACCCTCGCATTTACACCACTCGCGAAATGCAGCGGTCCACTATCGTTCACAAAGACTCGCAGGGCCTGCTCCATCAGCGCAGCCGACTGCAACATAGAGAGCTGACCACAAAGGTTCTCCGCCTGCGGGTGCTCCTGTACCAGCTTATCTGCCAGCTTACGATCGGCCTTACTGCCAATAAGAAAAACTGCTTTTTGTTGGGGCAATTGCCGGAGCAGTGCTTGCCATTTATGAAGCGGCCACTGCTTGGTGTACCACACCGATGCAGGTGCGATCACAAAATAGTCGCGGCCATCAACGAGCTCCGTTAGGCACCGCTTCACAATATACGAGGGGAAGAGCTGTGGCCGGTGGGCGGGGGGGTGGGAACCGGCCACCATTTGTAGATTTCTTTGGACCTCGTGCACCGTATTATGGTTGTCCCGGTCTACTTCTAAATCAGGTATCTGATGGGGAAATACCTTCGTGTAGAAGCGGTGCATTGGATTTTTATCGAAGCCTTTTTTAACCGGGCTTTTCATAAACAACGTCAACCAACCACTGGCAGCAAAGCGCTGTAGATTGATCACTTCGGTAAACCGGTATTGTCGAAGGGTTTGAATGAGCCGGAAGAGGTTTTTGTACTTTCCTTTCCGCTTGTCCCACGTATGGATATGGTCAATGGCTGGATGATTTTCCAGCACAGCGGCATTGCCTGAGCGCACCACCATGTGTATGGTAGCCTCAGGGTTAGCTGCGCGGAGATGCTGAGCCACCGGCAAAGCCAGTACCACATCCCCCAAAAATGCCGTTTGGATAATGAGAAATCGGCTCACCTATACTTACAGGGTACGCTTAACTTCCACCTCTTCATAGGCTTCGATCACGTCACCCACTTTGATGTCGTTGAAGTCCTTGATATTCAAACCGCACTCAAAACCGGTCTTCACTTCCTTCACATCTTCTTTGAAGCGCTTGAGTGAAGCCAATTCACCCGAGTAAATGACAATACCCTCGCGCACCAAACGAATCTTTGCATTACGCAATATCTTACCATCCGTCACATAACAACCGGCTACGGTTCCCACTTTGGTAATCTTGAACGTCTCGCGTATCTCAGCATTACCCAGGATCTTCTCCTCGATCTTCGGCTCCAACATTCCTTCCATTGCCATCTTCACTTCTTCGATGGCATCATAGATGACTGAGTAGAGTCGGATTTCGATGTCTTCCTTCTCGGCCAACTTGCGGGCACTTACAGAAGGGCGTACCTGGAAGCCAATGATTACAGCATCTGAAGCAGAGGCCAGCAAGACATCTGATTCGGTGATGGCACCCACGGCTTTGTGCACGATATTGATTTGAATCTCTTCGGTTGACAGCTTAAGTAAGGCGTCAGACAAGGCCTCCACAGAGCCATCCACATCACCCTTGAGGATGATATTCAACTCCTTAAAGTTGCCCAATGCCAATCTGCGGCCAATCTCATCCAGGGTAATGTGTTTCTGTGTACGCATACCCTGTTCCCGCTCAATCTGTGCGCGTTTGTTGGCGATGTTTTTCGCCTCTTGCTCATTGAGGTAGACTTTGACTTTTTCACCGGCTTGCGGGGCACCGTCCAGCCCCAGCACCTGTACCGGTGAGGATGGACCTGCCTCGGTCACCTTCTGGCCCCGCTCGTTGAACATGGCCTTTACCTTACCCACATGACTGCCGGCCAGCACAAAATCGCCAATGCGCAGGGTTCCTTCCTGTACCAGGATATTCGCTACATAACCGCGACCCTTATCCAGGGAGGCTTCTATCACAGAACCGATAGCCGGTTTATCCGGGTTGGCCTTCAGTTCCAGCAATTCTGCTTCCAGCAAAATCTTTTCCAGGAGGCTATCCACTTTTTCACCGGTCTTGGCTGACAGGTCCTGGCTCTGGTACTTACCTCCCCATTCTTCCACGAGGAGATTCATATTGGCCAGTTCTTCCTTGATTTTCTCCGGTTGTGCGGTGGGTTTATCCACCTTGTTGATGGCAAAGACGATAGGTACGCCAGCGGCTTGTGCGTGGCTGATCGCCTCCTTCGTCTGCGGCATGATAGAGTCGTCTGCCGCTACCACAATAACCGCTACGTCAGTAATCTTGGCCCCACGGGCACGCATTGCCGTAAAGGCTTCGTGACCGGGCGTATCCAGGAAGGTAATGGTTTTGCCCTCTCCTGTTTCCACTTCATAGGCACCGATGTGCTGGGTGATGCCCCCTTTCTCACCGGCTACCACATTGGCGCTACGGATGTAGTCCAGCAATGAGGTTTTACCGTGGTCTACGTGACCCATGATGGTAACGATGGGCGACCGGTCTTGCAGATCAGCCGGATCGTCTTCCTCTTCCTCTACACCTTCTTCAAACTCTTCCTCAACGCTGATGAACTTGACTTCAAAGCCGTACTCTTCTGCCACCAGTTCGATCACTTCCGCATCCAAGCGCTGATTAATCGATACGATGGTGCCGAGGTTCATACAGGTCATGATGACCTCTGTTGGTGTCACATTCATGAGGCTGGCCAGCTCGGATACCGAGATAAACTCGGTTAACTCCAGCACGTTGGACTCTTCCTGTTGGGTTTCCATTTCGCGGGCCTTCTCCTCACGCTGTGAGCGCTTCCGCTTGGAGCGGGCACTCTTGCCTTTGGAGCCACCGCCCGCGATTTTGGACATGGTCTCTTTCAGTTTTTCTTCAATCTCCTTTTCTGAGATCTCTCTCTCCTCATCACGCTGCTTCTTGCCCCCACGGCCTTTCCCTCGGCCTGGCCCTTCATCTTTGTAGATGCGCTTCCGTCTGCGCTTCTTCTTCTTTCGCTCTGTATTGGTATCATCAGAAGATGATGCTACAGGCGTTTTCTTTTTCTTCTCATCTACCGGCAGGTCTATCTTACCGACCACTTTCGGTCCATCGAGTTTCTGCTTTTTGGTAGGGATGTGGTTGTCTTCTTCTTTTTGCTCGGCTGCCGCGGCCGGTTTTTCTTCCGCTTTTTGCTCGGCAGCCGGTTCTTCCGCTGCTTCCTCTTTTTCCGGTGCAGCTTCTGCGGCCGGTTCTTCCTCTTTGGCTGGCGCTTCTGACGCCTCTTTATCGGTCGCTGGTGCTTCCTCTACGTCTGCTTTCGGTTCCGGGTCCGGTTCCGGCTCAGCTTCTGCGGCCGGTTCTGGTTCTGGTTCAGCTTCTTCTTCCGGTTTTTCTTCTTCCTTACCCTTTGTCAGGTCTATTTTGCCCAACACTTTTGGACCACTCAGTTTAGCCGCAGGCTTTTCTTCCTCCTTGGCTGGCGTTTCAGGTTCTTCTGCCTTTGGCTCTTCTTCGGCTGGCTCCTCGGCAGGGGCTTCTTTTGCTGGGGCTTCCGGCTCTTCTTTCTGCGTAACCCCCTGGATAAAGACCTCATCCTGGTCCTCTTCCTGTTCCTTTTTGATGCCGATCACCTTCTTTTCTTCCAGCTCTACCTCTTCCCGCTTGGTCGTACCAATGCTGATCTTGTCGGCCTTTTCACGAAGGTGCTTGTCCTTCTGAAAGTCCTTCAGCAAGATGGACACCATGTCCTCGGTGAGCTTAGTCGTAGGCTTATTCTCCACCTCAATACCGTTTTCGGCAAGGTGTTCCACAATAGTGTGGTGGCCTACGTTAAGCTCTTTGGCGAGCTGTGCTAATCGTTTTGCTTTAATGAGTCCAGCCATATAGCAATCTTAGTCTTCAAATTCTTCTTTCAAGACCTTCAGGATTTCACTTATCGTTTCCTCCTCCAGGTCTGTCCTACGCACCAGTTCATCGGTGCTAAGTTCTAAAACACTTTTAGCAGTATCACAACCGATGGCTTTCAATTCATCGATAATCCACTCATCGATCTCATCGGCAAATTCATCCAGGTCAATATCATAGTCTGCGTCATCCGTATCGCGGAAGACATCAATCTCAAAACCAGTCAACCGGCTGGCCAGCTTGATATTCAACCCCCCTTTTCCGATAGCCAGGGACACCTGATCGGGCTTCAGGAATACCGATACACGGCCTTCCTCCGCCTCAATCTCAATGGATGAGATCTTAGCCGGGCTCAGCGCCCGCTGGATATATAACTGCGTATTGTTGGTGTAATTGATGATATCGATGTTCTCGTTTTTCAACTCACGTACAATACCATGGATACGAGAACCTTTCATACCGACACAAGCCCCTACCGGATCGATGCGGTCGTCATACGACTCTACTGCCACCTTGGCACGCTCTCCGGGCTCACGAACGATATTTTTAATGGTGATCAGGCCGTCAAAGATCTCAGGCACTTCCAACTCCAATAACTTGGCGAGGAAAGTATTGTCAGTACGGGAAAGGATGATTAGCGGATTATTGTTCCGCATGTCTACCTTCTTTACCACTGCACGTACCGTTTCTCCTTTTTTGAAGAAGTCTGATGGTATTTGCTCCCCCTTTGGCAAAAACAGTTCATTGCCTTCATCATCGAGCAACAAGATCTCCCGCTTCCATATCTGATAGACTTCAGCACTAATGATCTCACCAATGCGATCGGAGTATTTCTTGTAAATCTCGTCTTTTTCAAGCTCCAGGATACGCGAGCGCAGGGTCTGGCGGGCAGCCAGGATGGCTCTGCGCCCAAAACTGACCAGCGTGATTTCTTCGTATACCTCTTCTCCTACTTCATAATCCGGTTCGATCAGAATGGCTTCACTGTAGGCAATTTCGCTGTTGTCGTCTTCCACTTCCCCATCCGGTACCACTTCGCGTCTCCGATAGATCTCCAAGTCGCCCTTATCGGTATTGACAATGATGTCAAAGTTTTCATCGTCACCGTACTTTTTCCGCAACAACGTACGGAAAACGTCTTCCAGCACCTTCATCATGGTGGGCCTGTCGATGTTCTTGAAGTCCTTAAACTCCGAAAACGATTCTACGAGCTCGATGCTATTCATAGTAACCTAGTTTAAAACGTCACCAAAACTTTAGTCGATTGAATGGCGGAGTAGGGTATCGTTACCGCTTTTTCTACCCGCTTTTTAGTTGCCTTATCCTTTGTTTTAATGCGCAAGGTAATCTGCTCGTCATCGGCAGCTTCCAGTTTACCCTTGAGCTTGTCGCCCTCGGTCAACTTCACCTCTACCTTGCGCCCTACATTTTTACGGTATTGTCGCTGCATCATCAGGGGTTGTCCCACACCTGGCGAGGATACTTCCAGGTTGTAGTTTTCCGGCACCAACTGTTCTTCTTCCAAATGCTGCTCCAGGTAGCGGCTGATGCGTGCGCATTGATCGATGGTCAGTCCGGTATCGCTGTCAATAAAGACTTGAATGCGCGCCTTGGGCAACGCCTTGACCTCCACTACAAATAGGTCAGTAGCGGCCAGATGCTTGTCTAATAATTCGCGAATACGTGCTTCTACCATGTTGATGTACAACTATAAAAAGAGGGGACCGCTAAGTCCCCTCTCCTCAAAATCTTTTGCAAAAGTACTGATAATAAAGTTATTATTCAACCTTTTCGGGCATTACAGCTGCAAGCCGAAAATATCGGTCTCGTAAGGATAGCGCTCTTTATAGAGGCCTACCACCTTCTCGTGAAGCTTGTCTTTTAGGGTGTCCAGGTTGATGCCCTCGGTAGCTGAAATAAACACGGCATCCTGATTGGCCCGCGTGAGCCAGTTTTTCTGCATCTCCGCCATCAACTCTTCCTTCACTTCATCCTTCAAATAGG
>CAJXXO010000028.1 GCA_913062655.1 uncultured Bacteroidota bacterium
ATTGCGAAAGAGGATGAACAGCAGTACCGCCAATACCACCATAGCGAAAAAGAGGAACATCTTCAGCTCCGATGAAATGGTGGTCATGTTGTAGGTCCGCAGGTAGGGCAACCCACTGTAGTGCATGTCCACGTTGTGCAGCTCTCCAAAGGCATCTGCCACGGCCACAATCGAGTCGACAATGCCCAATCGGGCCTTCGAGTCCAGCATTTGCCGGTTGAAGGTGATCGCCATGAAGGTGGCATGCGTCTCGCTGTTGTAGAGAAACCCTTCATAAAAGGGCAAAGAGGTAAAATGGTCCTCGTAGGCTTCCGCCACGGAATCGCTCTCCAGTGGGCCATCCAGAAGGGGCACTACTTTGGCTCGTCCCGTGCTATCGTCTTTCACCACCTCTACCGCCTCTGCAACGCTGAGGATATTATCTATGCCATCGATAGACTCAATGTCTTGCCCCAGTTGGTACCAATCATTAAAGAAATCACGATCGAATAGCGAGCGGGTCTGCACTCCGATAGCCATTACACTGCCATCTTCGCCAAATACCTCCCGAAATTCCATGAAATCGATATACTTGGGATCGTCTTCGGGAATGATCCGGGCAAAGTTGTAGGCCAGCTCAATGTGTGTAGCCTGATAGCCCATAAAGCCCGTAAACCCTAGCAGTCCGAGCAAAAAATAGAGCCGGTAACGAAGTACGAATATGGCGATGTTTTCCCACATAGGTAAAGCGGACGCAAAGATAGTAAAATGAGTGTGGCTTATTGCGCGAAGACGTACAAATTCAGGGGTTTGCGCTTGCTCGGATTCCAAACAATATTTTGCAACCCATAGGGTTCTATTTGCGTCTTGTAAGCTGTATCCATGCCGAAAGGCAATACACTAATTTTACACCATGATGCGAAAAGGATTGCCACACCTCTTATGGATTACCCTCTTGAGCCTCAGTGCTACCGCTTTCGGACAAGCGATAGGCACCTGGTTTGATCTATTGAGTTATCGCAATGGGGTTTCGGTGGCGGCAGGCGATTCGGTGGTCTACACCGCCACGCAGCAAGCTATATTCACCTACTCCTTGATCGATTTTAATGTAGAAAAGCTGAGCAAAGCCAATAAACTGAGTGATATCAGCGATCGCAGCGCCACCCTGCAGACCAAAATAGCCTACCATCCTAGTCGCAACTTGCTGTTGATTGCTTACACCAATGGCAACCTTGACCTGTTGGAAGATGGGCAGGTATACAACATCCCTGACATCAAGAATGCATTGATCACTGGTGAAAAACGCATCAACAACATCACCTTTGCAGGCAAGCTCGCCTACCTGAGTACCAGCTTTGGCATTGTGGTGGTAGACCTGGACAATCGAGAGATCAAAGACACCTATCGGGTAAGCAGCGGTACGCAGCAAACGGAAGTAAATGGAGTAGCGGTGCTGGGTGACTCCATTTTTGCAGCCACCTCCGTGGGCGTCTACAGAGCAAGTCTGGCTCCTGGTGTCAACTTACTCAACTTTGCCAACTGGCAATCAGACACCAGCCGTGGTGTACCATCAGGTACGGAGGCTACAGCGATTGTATCGCAATTCAATACCCTCTATGCTGTGGTGGGGAATGTATTGATGGAAAGTGCCGGGGGCACCTGGGACACCTTTTACCTCCCCGGCTCCTTTACCCTCACCGACCTCTCTGCAGATGGGCCGCACCTAATTGCATTGGAAGAAATTCCCAGCTCAGGTCCTTTCCCGGACGACACCCGTGTAGCCCGGTTTACAGCCGATGGCACGGTAGACTACCCCTCAGGCAACGATGTATTGTCCATCCCGCAACAAGCGACCGAGAGCAGCAATGGCGACTTGTGGATAGCGGACCTGGCGAGGGGGCTAATCAAATACACACCGGCTGGTTATGCCTATATACAACCCGATGGCCCCGCCACCTCCAGTGTCTTTGACCTAGCGGTTTATGAAGGTGCGCTTTGGGCCGTTCCCGGAGGTGTAGATCAATCTTTTGGTTACAACTTCAACCGGGATGGCATCTTCTCTCGCAACGATGAAGGCTTCTGGTTTACCTACAATGAGTTCAACACGCCAGGCCTGGCCGATTATCTGGATATTATCGTCACCGATATTGACCCCAACAATGGCACAGCCTGGTTCGGCTCCTATTTTGGCGGTGTAATCAAGTTTGATGGCCAGCAATTTGCCTTTTATGACAAAGACAACACCTCACTGCAGGCGCCTACCGGAGATGCTGAACGAACAACGGTCAGTGGAATAAAAGTCGATAAGGATGGCAACGCTTGGGTAGCCAATAACTTTGTGTCACAACCCCTTACTGTAATAACACCAGAAGGCGACTCCCGGGCGTTTCCTTTTCCTGCTGGTATCAATACGGCAACTGACATCGCCATTGACGATTTTGGTACCAAGTGGGTCGTTACCCCACGCAACAACAGCTACGGCCTGGTAGCCTACAATCATGGGGAGGAGCTGTTTACCCTGGCTGATGATGAGGTACGAACCATCAGCTCTGGTATTGGCAATGGCAACCTACACACCAACGAAGTAACGACCGTGGCCGTGGACAAGGACGGGGAAATCTGGATAGGTACGGTAGAAGGCATTACCGTAATTTATACCCCGGGAAGTGTTTTTCAAGGCAATGCAGATGCCAGTCGAATCCTGGTGGAGCAGGAGGGGGAATTCAACTTTCTGTTGGAATCAGAACGCATCAACACCATCGCCATAGATGGCGCCAATCGAAAGTGGATCGGCACGAGTAATGGGGCTTTCCTCATGTCGGAAGATGGCACTGAGCAGATCGAATTTTTCAATGAAGACAACAGCCCATTGCTGGCCAATGAGATCCTCGACATTGCCATCGATGACAACAACGGCACAGTATATTTTGCCACTGCACGTGGCATTATCGCCTACCGGGGTACCGCTACAGAAGGGCCTACGGTAGCCGAAGGCTGCCGCATCTACCCCAACCCTGTCCGAGAGACCTACTCCGGCCCTATCACTATAGATGGGGTAATCAATAATGCCAGCATAAAAATCACCGACATCGAGGGGCAAATGATCTGGGAGACCACAGCTCTCGGTGGCCGTGTGATCTGGGATGGCAACAACTACAATGGTGAGCGAGCCCGAACAGGCGTGTATCTTATCTTCATCTCAGATGAAAATGGCGAGCAAACGGATGTATGCAAGCTGTTGTTGGTGAATTGATCGTAACTTTCTTACCATGCTCGTTCAGACTCGTGGCCTTGTCCTTCGGCAAACCAAATATGGTGAAACCAGTGTCATCTGCTCTATTTACACGGAGGAGCTAGGCCTGCAATCCTATTTGGTTAACGGCATTCGCAGCAGCAAGGCGAAGACCAAAGCCAACCTACTGCGCCCCATGTCCCTGCTACAACTGGTAGTATACCATCGTGAAGGCAAGAACCTGCAACGCATCAAGGAGATGAGCCACGATTATCTCTACCAGCAAGTATTGTTCGATATCCGGAAAGGGGCGGTGGGCTTATTCATGATAGAGATATTGAACAAGGTCTTGAAAGAGGAGTCGCCAAATGCAGCCTTATTCGACTTTCTTCACACCCACTTTGTCGATCTCGACTTGCAAGACCAACCTTTGACTTTTTACCCCCTACTGTTTATGCTCCGACTGTCGGGGCACCTCGGCTTTCTACCCCATATCGATCAGCAAGCCCATCACTTCTTCGACCTGGAGGAGGGGCTCTTTACCACTGATCGTCCCATTCACCCCAACTATATTGGCCGACCGCAATCAGATGCCTTGTACGACTTAATTCGATATGTGCGGCAATCAGACCGGCCCCCTCAGTTGGATAAAGCCACCAGAAAAGTGCTGTTGGGCGATCTGCTACGCTACTACGAGTTGCACGTAGAGGGTTTTAAAAAGGTAAATGCCCACGCCATCTTAGAGACGGTTTTCAGCGCTTAGCCATATATTTCCAGGTGAACGTGCTCGCTGCTATACCCCATCTTGGCGATACGGGTACGCGCCTCATCGATCATATTTTTCCATCCACACAGGTAAAAGTCAGCCGGCCGCTGATCGGCATATAGCTTTTCATAAATGCCATGCACATAGCCCTGGTAACCGGCCCAGTCTTTTTGGCGAGACAAAGCAATGTGGTACGACAACTGTGGGATAGCGGCTGCCAGCGCTTCCATCTCTTCGCGGTACAACACATCCGCTTCATAGCGGCTGCCAAAGACGAGATGTAACGGCTGTGTGTGCAGTTTATGGCGGTGTATATGCTGTAGCATTGACCGGAAAGGAGCTATACCGGTACCGGTACAAATAAAACATACCTCCCGGTCAATTTTTTCCGGTAAGGTAAACTTGCCCAAGGGCCCCATGAAGGGGATGCGATCGCCCACCTTAGCTTCGTGGAAGAGGTGGTGGGTGCCCTTGCCTCCTTCCACCAGAACGATCACCAACTCGAAAATGGCCGTGCCATCGGGCGATGAGGCAATGGAGTAACTCCGCCACCTTTCTTTTGGCTTTTTGCCTATCGGAAGATCCAGGGTGACAAACTGGCCCGGGGTAAAACTAAACGCCTCCTTACCCTCCACCTGCAGAAAGAAGCGCCAAGTGGCATCGGTAATGGGTTCAACACGAATCAACCGCGCCTGTTGCATACTTCTGGCCATATTTAAAGATAGCTAATTTGCAGCGGCCTCGTATTTTGGTCACAAAATTGAGCCATGACCATATCTCGCCCACCCAAATGGAGCATCCCCATCTTCTCCATCCTTGTTTTAGGGCTGCTTTTATATCTTCTCAGAGCACCCCTTCTTCGGGGGCTGGGGCAATACCTCAACTACCAGCAAGAACTTACACAAGTGGAGCTCATGGTGGTGCTGGCCGGCTCACCACTCGATCGTGGGGCTGAAGGAGCCCGCCTCTATGAAGCCGGATGGGCCAGGCAGATTGTCACCACAGGCGGGCAAGTGCCACACGATTTTGCCATACTTGGCCTGGACATGATGGAATGTGACCTCACCGCCCGCTATATGATACAACAGGGCGTACCTATAGAAAGTATTGACCGGATCCGTTACGGGAGCAGCACCCTTGAAGAATCAGATACGATCTTGCACTATTGCCTGGAGCGGCAGATATCATCCGTTATGATCGTCTCTTCTGAATTTCACACCCGGAGAATCAAGCGGTTTTTTCAAGCCAAATTTGAGCAGGCCGGCATTGACATCATCATCCGCGGTGCGCCCAGCAGCCGCTTTGACATCGATAGGTGGTGGGAAAATGAATATGGACTGCTTGCTGTCAACAACGAGTACGTAAAATTGCTATACTACTTGTTGCAAGGCTACTGATCACTCAATCACTCCCATTGTAAGGTCTCAATAAGGTGCTCAATGTCGTGATTGATAAAGTCGATCACCGGTGCCAGAGAGTCCGCATTCGGAGTAGTGCGAAAATACAAGGAGCCCCGCAGCCAGTGGGATACCGTATCGGTAACAAAAAACTGCGTTGCACTTGCCGCATCGCCTCCTACATTGTACACGAGACCAAATACGTTGAAGGGAGTTTCATAAAAGACCGGCTCGATGAAGTCGGCCTTTTGGGTGTGCTTATAGGTCAACTCGTGGGCGTCATTCTTGAGCTGCTGTAGCGTGTAATCCGCTGAGAGCTCTTTGTAGCTCAGGTAAATGGTAGCGTCATAGTCGGGATAGTGGAGATTCACCCAGCAATCATTGCCCGGTTTGAAGGCAAAGATTTGCGAATCGCGAAACACTTCACTGTAGGCCGATTGCTCAAAGGTGAAAGGACAGTTGTCCGCTGTAAAAGTCTGATAGGCCGGCTCGGGAATCGGAATGAAGGGATACTCTTTTGGACGTGGAGCATAGTCTGGCTCGCAGGCATAAACGACCAGTAGCAGCAACCCTACCGGGGCCAACCATTTACTCACCTTCTTCATCATGCCGTGTCACTTTTACCTGTTGTATGCGTTTTCGCGTAACGGATAACACCTCAAAGGTGAAGTTATTGTAATCGGCCTGTTCATTTTGCTCAGGCATCTTTTGAAATAGCTCTAACAACATGCCCGCCAGGGAGTCGGCATCGCCCTTTACATCGTCAAAATAGTCGGTTTTGATGTTCATCACCTTACACAGGTCATTGATCAGGGTTTTACCCTCAAAGATGTACTCTTTATCGTTGATCTTTTCGTATTCGAGTTCCTCCTGGATGTCATACTCATCCTTGATTTCCCCGATGATCTCTTCCATAATATCCTCAAGGGTAACGATACCGCTGGTGCCGCCATATTCATCTACAGCTATGGCCAGGTGAATATGTTTTAGCTGAAACTCCTTCAGCAAATGCTCGATCTTCTTCGTCTCCGGCACATAAAACACCTTTCTTATGAGGCTCTGCCAGGCAAAAGTATCGGGCTGGTCGAGGTATTTGAGCAGGTCTTTGGCGTATAGAATGCCCTCAATCTGATCGAGATTGTCTTGGTACACCGGTATGCGGGAAAAGCCGGACTCCAGCACGATGGAAAATACTTCGCTGAAAGGTTGTTCATGTTCTATGGCGACAATGTCCATACGGGGATGCATGATCTGCTTTACCGTGATGTCGCCAAACTTTACAATTCCTTTGAGAATTTCCTTCTCTTCCGGAGAGGTTTGCTCATCTGTAGCCAGCTCAATGGCATGGTCTACTTCCTCGCGTGTGACTTGCATCTTTTGGTGTCTGGACAATCGTTTCTCCAGCACCTTGGTGGAGTTGACCAAAACCATAGCCAGCGGCCGAAACACATTGCGCATAAAGAGAAGCGGCCCTGTCATCGATAGGGCAAAGTTTACATTGTGGTAGTTGGCATATACTTTCGGAATTACCTCACCAAACAACACCAGGAGAAAGGTCACCAGCAAAACGCCAATGGCAAACTCCAGTAAGGGGGGTATTTCGCTTTCCGGCTCACCAAAGCCCAGCCACAGATTGAGCACAAAGGCCGACAAAATGATGATACCGATATTGAATAAGTTGTTCGCGATCAGGATGGTAGCCAGAAGCAACCGTGGCCGCTCCAACAAATTGAGTAGCCGCTGCACCTTACGGTCGTTGTCATTGAGCTCCGTTAGCTTCGACTTCCCGAGGGAGAAAAAAGCCACTTCAGAACCGGACACCATCGCAGAGCCAAGCAACAGCAGCAGCATGCACAGCATGGCAATGATAATCTCCTCCGTAAGCGGATTAAACTGTAGCGTACTGAAAAGTGAGGTTAATAGTTCTTGATGATGCTCCCCTTCTGGATTGCTTTCCAATGTGGTAGGGTTTAGTTAAACATCCGACTGCCTCAGAAGGGCAAGTCGTCTTCGTCATTGTCAGGAGGTGACATATCCGGCCCTGGGCTTGGCGGTGCCGAGGGCTGTGTAGCCGGGCCGGAAGCAGCACTACCAGCACTGCCGGCTGCCTGCTGCGCACCACCGCTGTAACTGTCATGGCTTCCTTTGCTGCCCAGCATCTGGAAGTTGTCCACCAATACTTCGGTGATGTACTTCTCTACCCCTTCCTGCGTAGTGTATTTGCGGGTTTTCAATTTCCCTTCGATGTACACGAGGTCACCTTTGCGCATGTATTGTTCTGCCACTTCGGCCTGCCTGCGCCACAGCACAACATTGTGCCAATCGGTGATCTCTTTCTTTTCACCCGTTTGCCGGTCGCGATACACTTCATTGGTAGCCAGCCCAAAACTTGCCTTTTTTACGCCATTGCCGACATCAATGACTTCCGGGTCGCGGCCCAATCTACCTACCAGTATCACTTTGTTTACCATAGTCTGTGGTTGCGTTTCAGTGTAATGTTAAATATAATGTATTATCCCTGAGATAACAATCGACTATTTTGGGAAAGGCGAAGTTAGTTATTTCTGCCTGTGGAACGGAGAACCAGTGAGATTCTGCTTTGGGTTCCGCTTCTATTTCATAAAAAACCGCATGAATGTTTTGGTGGGTCAACTGCTGCTGATAGCGGCCGCGTTCTCGCCACTCCCCTGTGCCTTGGTGCCAGGCCTGTCCTTCTGCAGTGGCTTGCAGTTCCTTTGGAGACAGCCATTTTTCTCCCTCAATCATGGGAAAATCATGTAAGCCCTGCCAAATGTCTTTGCCGGTACGTTTGCGCAGAAAGGTGTGTCCATTGTGCTGAAATACCAGGTAGTGGAAATAGCGGGTCTTTCGCTTGCGTTTCTTCGCTTTCACCGGCCACTCACCCACTTTGCCTTTTGCTTTGGCCACACAATGGGCTTGCATAGGGCAAGTACTGCACTTAGGGGCTTTGGGCGTACATACGGTAGCGCCAAAATCCATGATGGCCTGGTTGTAATCGCGGGCATGCCCAAGTGGCAGTAATTGTTCCGCCAATTCCTGAAACGTCTTCTTACCGGCAGTGGTATCTATGGGGGTATCCACCCCGAAATAGCGTGCATAGATGCGATATACATTCCCGTCAACTACAGGTACATCTTCGTTGAAGGCAAAGCTGGCAATGGCGGCTGCCGTGTAAGGCCCCACACCTTTCAGCTTTCGCCAGCCGGTGTAAGTGGCGGGCAGTTGGCCATTTAGTTCTTTCACGACATCGCGTGCTGCCTGCAGCAGGTTGCGCGCCCGTGAATAGTAGCCCAATCCTTCCCACAGCTTCATTACCGCATCATCCGGGGCTGCGGCCAAGTCTTGCACGGTAGGAAAGGCCTCCACAAAACGGAGGTAATAGGACCACCCCTGTGCTACCCGGGTTTGCTGCAAAATGACCTCCGACAGCCAAATCTTGTAGGGGTCAGCCTCTCCTTTCCAAGGCATTTCCCGGTCATTGTGGTGGGTATGCCAGTGCAATAGTTGCTCTACAAAAAAAGCGGACGCTTTACTCATGCCTACGCTAACCCAGCCTCCTCGCTTATTGTTTTACAATACGCTTTGAAAAGAGGGCTTCACCTGTGGCATCCCGCCCCTGCAATACATACAATCCTGCCGGCAAATGACCGACCCGGCAGCTAAACTGATGGGTGCCGGCTGGAATTTGATCTGCCAATAATAAGGCTACTCGCTGACCCTGTGCATTGTACAGAACCACTGAAACCTGCTCCGGCTGGGTAAGCGTAAAGGACAGCACTACCTGGTGCTGTGTTGGATTTGGTGCTACCTGTGCCGCCACAGCAGTCGGCTGGTCCGGCACATCAACGCCAAAGGGGCGCACCAGTTGTGCAATCCAGGTGAAGTGAGCACTGCTGCGGGCATAAGAGGTGGCTGACCAGGCTATGCCCGGCTCATCATACTTGGGCTGCACATCAGCATAATCGCCCCAGCGCTCCTTGGGTGAGGTAAGTACATCCACGCTGGATATACCCTCCTTGATGGTGGAGAGGCTCGAATAGCCCCCCAAGCCATCGTAATAAAAACTGGCCGAAGCGGGAAAGGTCGTCTCTGAAGAGTAGTTGACAACAAATATGGCGCTTTGGTCGCCCGGGCCGGTGCCTACATAGGCTATGTTGGGATAGGCCAGGTCTACCGTATCGCTGATGATATTCAGTTGAATCGATGGTGTACCCGATGGTAATCCTTCCAGGATGCCGTGGTATATACCCGGACGACCGGTGGCACCCACCACCGTATTCCCGACAAATTGGATAATGCCATCTTCGAAGAAACCTCCGAGAATACGGGCATCGTTGCAATCGAGCGTATCGCCACTCGGCATTAGCGCTCCGGGCGGCTCCCCATAGTGTTGATCAGAATAGACTCGTTGATAGCTGATTTGCCCATTATTGGCAATCGTATTGTCAATGGTGAAGACGAAAAAGGTATCGTTGTCACTATGCAGGTTACGATTGGAGAGAAAGTGCATCTCCGGTCCATAGAGGCCTGATCCACCAATGATGGGCGTAATATTAAAAAACGCCTTGCCTTGATCATTCAACCCACTGTAGTATTGGGTTTCCAACGAATCGCCATTATAACCGTCAAACTTGTTGATCTGCCAGATGCAAGCCTCCTCAAAGCCGGAATTGTTGACCGAACCATTGGTGAAGGTGTTGAAGGTGAGAAACAACTCATCTGTTGACAGCCCGATGTTGGGAAAATCTGACCAGGTACCATTGTCAATAGGGTTGCCGCTGAGCGCGTAGAGGTTCCAGTTGCCCAGTGGATCGTTGGTTTCGCTGAACGCTACGATAATGCGGGAGGTGCTGTCCAGGTTACCATTCAAAAAGACCATCACAAACTTGTCCTCTTCCGGGTCGTAAATGACCTTGGGGTCGTACTTGCTTTCGGTGTAGCCCAGGGAGGCGGCAAAGTTGGCGAGTGAGGTGGTTTTTTCGAATTGCTCATTGGGCGCATCGTAGAAGTAGATAATGGAGTTGGTTACAGATACCAGTTGCCCATTGTTGGCGATGGCGAGGTCGTTATCATTAGGGGTACGGAAGTTGTACAGGTTGCCATTGAAGTTGAGGCTCATCTGCGGTGGCGCAGCCAATCCTAACTGCACCAGTGAATCTTGCTGGGTCCGTCCCTGGAACCCCCTGCTGCGTTTACCGGACAAGGTGCCGGCAGGATGCGGCATTTCAAGGGTTTGCAGATTGGGAAAGAAATCATTGTCTAACTGTCGCACCTGCTGCACACCGCCCAGCGGCACAGTGATAGGGTGCACCTGTTGAGCCAGAGCCGAAGCAAGTGTCAGACTACTCAACAAGAGAAGAGCAAAGGCCTTCATACTGTGGATTTTACCTAAAGTTAACAAATGAATTGACCTTGGAAAGGGGGGCAAACAGAAAGTGAATCGAACTATCGCACTACTGACAGCCTTGTATCTAACTCTAAATCAACGACTAATTGTCACGATAAAACCGCAAAACCTTTCGGATTTAGAAATAAATTCGGAAATTTGCCCCCTGTTTTGAAAAAGCATAAACGCATTAGTGCTTAAGAAACCCTACAAAGAGAATTAATCCCATGAGAAAAGCTGATTTGATTGCTGAGATCGCTGAGAAGACAGGTATTGCCAAAGTAGATGTGCTGGTGACATTAGAAGCCTTTTTTAAAGAGGTAAAGGAGTCGTTGGCCGAAGGGGAAAATGTTTACATCCGCGGGTTTGGTAGCTTTGTAACCAAGAAGCGTGCGAAGAAGATTGGACGTAACATCAAGAAGAACGTAGCCATTGAGATTCCGGAACATTACATTCCGGCATTCAAACCCTCCAAAGTATTTGTGGAGATGGTGAAAGAAAATGGCAAGAACGGCAGTCTTAAGGAAGGCAAATAATTAAGCGGGTGAAAACAGCGCAACTCTGGGTCGTTCTGGCGGGAATTGGATTGGCGGCAGCCCTCTTTTTTCTGCGAAATATTCCAGAACAGACCAATGCCCTGGATGCGCTCCTGCAAGACCGCGTTGACTCCCTGTCCTCCTCACAAGCCACTACCTGGCAAACTCTTCAGGCCGACTGGTCGGGCGACTTTACCGACCCGCAGCTAGACACCTTGATTGGGTTTTGGGCCGCGCAAAATGAGCCTGCTGTAGCCGCTGCATTAGCACTGCAGCGGTATCAGTCCACTGATAGTGAAGCTCATCAAAGGGAAGCTGCGGCACTAGCACTGGAGACGGTAAAAACAGGTCGACAAGGAGAGGCACCAGGTGTGAATGACAACTTGTTGTTCTTTTTCACCGAACAGGCCGGTGAGCTGTATGGCCAACTGGCCGCCCAGGATTCTACGGACCTGGAAGCACGCATGGGCCTGGCCGCCACGTTCATTGACGGCAAAGGACAGATCATGCCCGGGGTTCAGGAGTTACTGGGCATTTTGAAGGTCGACTCGCTGTATGTGCCGGCCAACTTACGATTGGGGCGCTTGTCGATGATTAATGGTGAGTACGGCAATGTGGTAAAGCGCATGCAGAAAGTACTTCAGGCTGACTCCACCATGGGCGAAGCTTATGTTACCCTGGCCAGTGCTTACCGGGCCCTGGGTGAAGAGGCCAAAGCCCAAACCTACCTCAGGCAATCACTGCCCCACCTGGAAGAGGGGCCGCTGCGTGAGGAAGTAGAAAAACGATTAAAAGAATTGTAAAAAATAAGAGTATGCCATCTGGTAAAAAGAGAAAAAGACACAAGATTGCTACGCACAAGCGTAAGAAGCGTCTGCGTAAGAATCGCCACAAGAAGAGAAAGTAGGATGTAGCGGGAAGGTGATATGGCTTTCCCCATCGACCAGCACGTTTTCGGCTATTTATAGATCGGCTATGGCCTGCAGGGCCTAGTGTAAATCCAAAACATTGGAAAGAGAGTTGATCATCAAGTCCGGAACGGCCGGTGTAGAGCTTGCCTTACTTGAAGACAAATCGCTCGTTGAGTTTCATACCGAAGCTGACGACAACAACTTTAAAGTTGGCGATATATACCTGGGCATGGTCAAAAAGATCAACCCAGGGCTCAACGCAGCATTTGTGGATGTTGGCCATCAGAAGGATGCTTTTCTGCATTACACTGATCTGGGTCCTAATATCCGTTCTTTGCAAAAGCTGGCCAACCAGGCCAGAAACGGCAATAGCCAACATCGGCTGATAGGGGATGATTTCAAATTTGAACCCCAGATTGTCAAGACAGGTAAAATCAATAGTGCCCTGTCTAAGCGACAACCTATACTTGTTCAGATATTGAAAGAACCCATTTCCACTAAAGGGCCCCGGCTTACCTGTGAAATCACATTGGCCGGGCGCTATCTTATTTTGGCCCCCTTTGGCAACAGTGTGGGGATATCCAAGCGTATCGATAAAAGCGAGGAGCGCAAGCGACTCGTAAGACTAATCGAGAGCATCAAGCCAAAAAACTTTGGTGTAGTTATCCGTACTGCTGCCAAAGACCGCAGTGTGGCCGAACTGCATGAAGACCTGAAAGCCCTGGTAGAGAAGTGGGAGCAGGTGATCATGAAGCTGCACAACAAGCGTGCTCCCTCAATGATATTGAGTGAGCTGGATAAGACCTCTGGGCTTGTACGCGATATGCTCAATGAGTCCTTCTCCAGGATCGTAACAGATGACAAGATACTGGCCAACGATATCAAGCAGTATGTAGCAAAGATTGCGCCTGATATGGCCAAGATCGTGTCGCTGCATCAGGGTAAGGGATCCATCTTTGACGCCCATGGGGTTACCAAGCAGATCAAATCTTCCTTTGGCAAGTCGGTAACGATGAAGAGTGGTGCCTACCTGGTGATAGAGCACACGGAAGCCCTACACGTAATTGATGTGAATAGTGGCTATAAGATCAACACCAAGGCCGATCAGGAGAGTAATGCCCTTAATGTCAATCTCGAATCTGCCAAGGAGATCGCCCGGCAGCTCCGATTGCGCGATATTGGAGGCATCATCATAGTCGACTTCATCGACATGAAGGCCCCTGCTAACAAGAAGGAAGTTTATAAAGTCATCAAGGAAGCAATGGCAGCCGATAAGGCAAGGCACACCATCTTGCCGATCAGCAAGTTTGGTCTGCTGCAGATCACCCGGCAGCGCGTACGTCCGGAGATCAAAATCACCACACAGGAAGTGTGCCCCACCTGCAAAGGCAGTGGCACCATCGGGCCAAGCATCTTGGTAGTAGATGAGATAGAGCGCGACTTAGATACCTTGATGAAGACACCTGCCACGCAAAAATTGCACTTACAGGTGCATCCATTCATCGAAGCTTACCTGAAGCGAGGCCTGGTAAGTAAGCAGATCAACTGGTTCAGAAAATATAAGAAGTGGATACGCATTACCAGTGATAATAGCTTCCCGATGACAGAGTATCGCTTCTTCGACAAGAATGAGGAAGAGATCAAGCTAGACAGACAACTGCCGGACAGTTAATCGCATTAGGCTCTATTCCTCCTGCACCGCTCACTACAGTACTTCACCTCATCCCACACCTTTTCCCACTTCTTACGCCAGGTGAAGGGTCGGCCGCAAACCGGACATACCTTTTTCGGTAAATGGGCTTTAGAAGGGCTTTTGCCAGAACGTGTTGCGCGCGCCTTTTTTGACATGTCGTGCTTTTATGCGTTTATTTTCTGCTTTTACCGCTTCGGTTTTCGCCACCTGCCACAATTGATCTCTGGCATGGCGGTAGGCTGACTTCAGCTCCACTACAGGGGTAGGATATTGCTTTCCCAACTCCAGGTTGTAAAACGACTGCTCCATGGGCGACATGGTCCAGGGGGCATGAATGAAGGCGGTTGGCAAGTCTTTCAATTCCGGCACCCATTGCCGGATGAATAGCCCTTCGGTATCATGCTCTTCGGATTGCCGCACCGGATTGTAAATGCGGAAGGTATTGATACCCGTGGTTCCTGCCTGCATCTGAAACTGCGGAAAGTGAATGCCCGGTTCAAAATCGGTAAACTGCCGCGCCAAATGATGCGCTCCCTCTCGCCAATCGAGCCAAAGTAGATGCGTCAAAAAACTAACCAGCATAGCCCGCATTCGAAAGTTGAGATACCCGGTAGCCTGTACACATCGCATACACGCATCCACCAAAGGATAACCAGTCTGACCCGTGGCCCATGCCCGATACTTCTCTTCATCCCATTCCTGCCGTATGGCATCAAAGCCGCGATTCAGGTTGTCCGATTCATAGCGCTGCTCAGACTCCAGCTTTTGCATAAAGTGGCTCCGCCATGCCAGTCTGCTGGCAAAGTTCTTCAGATCGCGTTTTCGTGGAGAGTGCTCATAAGCTGATTTAGCCGCTTGATATACCTCTCGAATACTGAGCGTACCCCATGCCAGGTGCACAGATAGCCGGCTGCAATAATCACGTGAAGAAGCGGGTTTGGAAATGTTGGACATATACTGGTGGTGTCGCTCCTGTAGAAAGGAGGTCAGCAGTGCTTCTGCTTCGCCACGGCCACCCGATTGGAAATTTGGATTAGCAGTCAACCAAGGTGAGTCTGCCGGAAGGCTAAACGGGTGCGGGGCAGGTGAACAAAAGACCAACTGCTCCAATCGCACTGCATGCTGCTCTTCGTTCAGGTCTTGCATGCGTTGCCTGGCCCATGCTTCTCGGTTTTCCAAGCCTCGAATGACACCATGCATCGGGAATTCCGTCCACGGCACTCCCCCGCTGTTCAGCAATTGCCGCACCGCCTTATCCCGATCCCAGGTGTGCTGCACCCCGATCTCTTGATAGCTCCAAACCTGCTTTACGTCATATTCCGATAGCAGAAAGGAGAATATCTCCTCAGCCTCACCCAGCATTTCCTCTACACAGCCACCATACGGTTCCAATTCCTGGTTGAGCCCAGCTATCGACTGATGGACAAAGCGCCAGTGGCGGTCATCGCTAACCGGGTGAGCCATGTAGCTGGGTTCGTAGATATAGACCACCAGCACCGGCTCCGGTCGATCCATAGCCGCAGCAAAAGCAGCATGGTCTTGCCAGCGAATATCCCGCTTGAGCCAAATGACTTGAATAGGTGGCACAAAAGAGGCAATACCTATAGGAATGGCATTGTTCGCCTGCACTAAAAAATCTACCGGAGTTAGGTAAAGCGAAGGTACAATGAGAGCTGCCCGAACCAATACCAGGCAGGTCGCTCCACATCAAAATAAAAGGTACGGTTAAGGCTCTGGTAGCCTGATGGCAAGCGAGTGGCAGCCTGCTGAATATGTTGCTCTGCTCCTACCAATACGCGCATACCCAATAGAGAACTGACCTTAACATCGATGCCCGTAAGGGCTTGCCAGGATAGATACCGAGACTTGCTTGTGGTGTTAAAACTAAGTGTGGCCGGACCATCGGCAGTAGTGGCAAAGCTTTGCGTTACTACCCGGGGAAAAGCCACCGACATTCTTGACATCGCTACACCCACCCCCAACAGTGGCTGTACCGTTACCGTATCCGGCCGTGGTAGCCAAAATACCTGCTGGGTGAATCGCCAGGCATCTGGAAACTGAATATCCATCGAGCAGTTGCAATCCTCCACCGTGTAAGATGCTATCTGCTCTGCGACCAAACCAAAGCTGGTTTGTAATAAAAAAGGCGTCACCCTGACGCTTAGAGCGTGTTG
>CAJXXO010000029.1 GCA_913062655.1 uncultured Bacteroidota bacterium
CATCCATTGTACTAGCGCCACCACCACTCACTGCAATCGTTTCACCATTATAAGTTCCTGCTGACAATCCAGACTGTAACCTCACATAGACGGGGGTACTACTGAGAGTGCCTGATGAATAGGGCAAGGTAACACTACTGCTGAATGCGCTACCATCCGTTGATACCTCGTAATGGGCCGATCCAGTTACCGTTATATCACCAGATGCCGGTGTTAGGTTATTACCGGAAACATCGAAAGTTTGGTGTGAGGAAGGGCCATACCCTTGTATATAGGAGAACCCGCTGAGGCTAATCGGAGCAACTACCAGTGCTGGTGTTGAACCATCCCCCACGATTTCAATGTGGTCAATAGCGATGTCTTCATCTCCACTATCCAGGTCGAAGGTGATGCGGACATCCAAATCTGTACCTGTACCTGAGAGGTTGACGGAAAACTGTGTGAATGCATCTGTGATTTCAGTGCCATCCCCCACGCCATCAAAGTCTGTATCAATGAATGGTGCAGAGTTGTAGGTAGACCCATCATTTTCAATCCATAAGGCATTCGACCAAGAACCGGTGTTGTTGATGTCGTAATCAAAATGTACGTAATCAGAGGCATCCCAATCTTGGTTGCTACCATCGTCATCCTCTGCCAGGTAAACTCGCAATTGTAGATTTGAGTAGCCGGTAACATCAATGTTATTGATATTCAAGTACACGGGCAGGCTGGCACCTTCTCCATCAATATCATGGGCGCCAAACCAATTGCTACCCTGGATATTGGTAAATGATTCACCACCGATATTGGACCCATCTGTTCTTATAAAGTAGTCTTCAGCTCCATCGGTAAACTCAGGGATCGAGGTAGTATACCCTCCGGCAGATTCAAAGTCTAAGGTGTAAATAACGGTTTGACCGTAAAAGGCCAAGGGAGTCAATAAGCCTAATAGGCACAATAGTGCCAAGCGTCCCTCCGTAAAGTGCATAATAAGTCTCGTCTTTAGTCAAAGCAAAATCGATGTTGGAGGGAATATGGTAAGCATTACGAACTGTGTGTTCAAAAGTTGCGATTCATTGCAATTTTACAATTACCTTACTAGCGCCAAGGATATTTGCCATCACTCTTTTTTCCTTATATCATTGATTATGTGTACTTTACACATATTAGCACCACAATAAAATGCCTTAAAAATGAAGGATATTACACAGGAAAAAGCATTTTGCCGTTTGTGTATTATTTTCGACTCAAACTGATTGACCATGAGAAAATTCCTCTTGGTGGTGGCGCTGTTCACCTCCACACACACCTTTGCCCAGGATTTTATGCTACAAGCGTGGTACTGGGACTACCCTAGCGTAACCCCTTATGGCTTTTTTGCCCAGCAATTGGCTGCACAAGCCGATGCGATGGACGAAGCGGGCTTCAACTGGATATGGCTGCCCCCTACGGCCAAAGGCAGTGGCGGACAATCCTCAATCGGTTACGATACGAAAGACTACTACGACATTGGCGACTACGGCATTGCCCGCTATGGAGCTCGCAGGCACTTCGACTGGCTGATGGACTCGCTGGCACAATTCAATATGAATGCTGTGGTAGATGTGGTGTACAACCACCGCGATGGCGGTGCTCCGGAAGACAACCCTGAATTGGAAAACTACATTGAAAACCTCGACTACAATGCGGTGGACAATGGTGCCAATGCCTTTCCGTCCGATCGCTACCGCTGCTTTTTGGAAATTGGTGGCAATACAGGTAATGGTGCCGGTGATTACTACTTCAAGATACGCTCACAAACCCAGCATCCTCGATTTTTCGGAAAGCCTTACATCCTCACCATGTGGACCAATACTGTACCGGTGGGCAGCAGTCCCGCACTGGATGAAAGTGAACCCAATGGTGGTGGCGATTGTGGGGAACCCTTCAACACCTATGAACTAGGACGGGGTATGCGTGCCAGCATCGACAATGGCGGCTGTGGTATCGATGAGTTCAAACTGACCTTGACGGCCGGTGATTTCAACCCCAATGGCGACACCCTTTGGATTTCGCTGTGGAATGAAGGGGCTTCCGGCTTTGGCGACTACACCGATCACTATGTGCGGGGGCTTTGGAATGCATCTGCCGGGCAAGATATTCAGTCTCAGATCAAGTATCAATCCTATACTGACTTCACCAATATGCCCAGCGGCCGTGGTGGCATGGATTGGCGGAACTTTCGCCCCAATGGCAACCCGACCAACCTGGCAGGCGACTGGGATGGCATGTGGTTCTTCAAAGACATTGACCAAAATGTACAAAGCAGCAGAGATACGCTGTTTGAATGGAGCCGCTGGTTGTATGAAGACATTGGGTTTCGCGGGTTCCGTGTAGATGCAGTGAAGCACTTCCCGCCTGACTTCATGGGTGACTTGTTAGACTACCTCCACGACCAGGGTATCGATCCGGGCATGGTAGTGGGTGAATTCTTTGACGGCAACCCGGGGACCCTTGCCTGGTGGGTGAATGCGGTGAAAGGTGCCATGGACCAGGATACGCGCGACAATATCAATATCCGGGTATTCGACTTTGCCTTGCGTCAGGCGTTGAAAGATGCCTGTGATGCCTTCGGCTACGATGTGCGGAATGTATTCAATGCAGCTATGGCCGATGGCAATGGGTTGGGGGGTTTTGATGTGGTTACCTTCATCAACAACCACGACTTCCGCTATCCTGGTCAGGAGGTAATCAATGATCCTGAACTGGCGTATGCTTATATCCTTACCAACAATCAGTTGGGTGTACCCTGTGTCTTTTACCCTGATTACTTCAAAAACCGGGAGCTGGCCGCTGACATCAAGGCGTTGATGGAAGTACACCAACGCTACATTTTTGGAGCGTCCCAACGCTACTACCTCAACAATTTTGGAGCCGGCTACAACCGCAATTTCATCAGCGGATTTGAGAATACCAGCCTGATCTACCAACTGAGTGGCAGCCAGAGTGGCCGCAATGTGGTGGTAGCGATCAACTTTGCCGGAGAACCGTTGCGGGTAGACCAGGAATTACAAATGGATGGACTGGCGCAAGGCGACACGTTGACCGATATTTTCGGTATTTCCCAGTTTCCCTATGCCCTCGTCAATAGCAGCAATCAAATCTATATGGAAGTACCCCCTCGCAGCTTTGCCGTATGGGTACAGGGTGATCTGCGCAATGATCTGATCGCCATTGAGGATCCGTTTGTCAGCACAGAGCCGATGCCCCAGGCAGAGGGATTGCGCCTCTTCCCCAACCCCGCCAAAGATCAGCTACAGCTTCAATTCGACCAGCCATGGCATGGCGCTATTCAGGTAGAAGTATTCAATATGCAAGGACAACGGGTACATGCGGAGCAGTGGTCAGGACTCTCCACCCTGGAGCGAGTACCGACTTCGGGATTGACCCCAGGCATGTATTTGATCCGATTGCGACAAGACAACCGACAAGCTACGCTTCGATTTATGAAGCAGTAACCGATTCACGAAGGCCATCCAGTTGGGTGGCCTTTTGTGTCAGTAGCCAGAAGGTCAGAAAGAGCGAAGTGCCCAGTTGGATTTCGATGGTGGCCTCCACCAGAAAGGAGACCCACAAGGCTACAGCTACCGTACCAAATGGAAGATGCCAATAGCTTTTCTGGTATACGACCGGATAGATCAGGCAAAAGCCGAAGACCAGCAACCCCAGCACTCCGGTAGCGGCAAAGACGAACAACAACTGGCTGTGAGGCAGCAATTGTTCTTTGGCTGACAGGCTCGGTACGTTTTCCGTGTACCATTCCGACATCTCGTCTTTCAGGTCGCCAATGCCAACCCCGATCATGGGCTGCTGTGCCCCCACTTGTAGGGCCCCTTGCATGGAGGTGAAACGCCTGGAGTCGCTGAATTCGCTAATATCATCGCCCGAGAGAAATACGCGCATATCACGGGCCATGTAGGTCATCTTGTTGTGGAAGGTCGGTACAAACAGATAGGCGAGCACAGGCAGCAGGACCAGCCCAGCCAATACTGCCACCCCTCTTTTCCACTGCCCCGACAGCCAGATGAAACGCACTACAAAATAGCCGATCACTACATACAAGGCAGCTAAACCACTTCGTACACTTAGCACGTGCAAGAAGGCAAACAGAAAAAGCGCACTTCCCCCGTACAAGTATCGCTCCCACGACCATCGCAAAGACACCTTCTCACGATAGAGGTAATAGCCAAACCCAATCGCCAACACACACATGAGGCTGTACCGAATATGGTTGAAAGGCGTGGGTATGGTCTTCGCGTGCAAATACTGCTCTACAATCTCCTGGTAATGCAGGCCAAAGTTGACGAGCACACCTATGCTGGTGCCGGTAATGAGCAGCAGAAAAAAGGCCAGTAAGCCCTGGTACACCTTGCGCGACATAGGCGGAGCTGCCACAAACGCCAGGGGTAGCAGCAAAAAGGGCAGTTTGATACGCAGTTTATGGATCAGGTAATCCGTATTATCACTCCACAACCCGGAAATGGCATACACCAGAAAGACACCCGTCAAGGCCAGGAAGGTAGGCTGCTGAACGAGCCGCTTCAGGTGCTTGGGCAGTTGTGTATCGAGCACTGCATTGGCCACCAGAATGATCATGCCAATGGACATCAAGCCCCGGGAGGTCAGCATGCCAATGATGCTAACGACAACCCCCAACAAAAAAAGCCATTGTCTATACCTGTCTTGTCGACCCATGTAGCCACGAAAATAGCGAGTAATTTAGAGCCGGCTGGCTGACAGCGGAAAGCCAATGGCTATCTTTGCCGCATGCAGGCATTGTTTATTGTAGGTTTTTGGAACAGTGGTACTACCCTACTTACCAGACTCTTGAAGCAACACCCCGATCTTCGACTGCGGAAAGCCGCCTTTAAGCCCAACCTGGAAGAGCGGAAGACACGCAAAATCCTTTGGAAGTTGGGCACCGATTACCACGACTTTACCAACATGGCCGATGTGGTTACCGATGGTTTTATCCATCACCCGGAACCCAACCTGTCGGATAAAGATGTGGCCTACTTTCAAAAAGCCTTCCATCGCGCTTTTGGCGTTCCCGATGACAAAATGCTTTTGCTGAAGCAACCCTACCTATTTTATATGCCCAAAACCCTGGATAAATTCATGGAGTTTGATGAGGTGAAATATGTCATCATCCTGCGGAATGGCTATTCACAAGCTGCCTCAAAGGACTATTGGAAAACGGAAACCCATAACCCCGAAGAAAAGCTCTACGTGCGAGCGGGATTCTGGAAGCGCTCTATGGAATTTTTCTACACCCACTGGGCCGCCCGGCCAGATGTATTCACCTTGCGATACGAGAATCTGTGCACCTACACCAATCGATCGGTAGAGGCTGTATGCGAGTTTGCCGGCCTGGATTTTGAAAAGCTACGCCCATCCATGCCGGATGACCTTAAGATTCGGCTAGACAAATGGGAACAGCTACCGGACAGCTACAAGGCCAATATGCACGACAAGATTCAAGACATGGTGGAGCGAGTAGATGCCGATTACCCGGTTTGGTAATCACTGAAGCCGATACAAGGTCAAGGTATTATCTGCCATTCCAGTGGCTACGACCTGTTCACCCGGTCGCAATTGATCGGTAACCAGGAAACGGGTTTGTCCCTTGAGCGGGAAATCTTCATACAAGCTGCCGCTAGCGCGTACCAGGTATAAAAACCCGGTACTGACGCTTGTCAAGCCCAGGCAAGTTTCATTGTGTATGGTCACCAATTGAAAGCCGGGCATTACGCCATCGGGTAAGGTGTACATGAGTAAAAGTTCACCGTCATCACCAATGACCTTTAGGTATGCTGAGTCCATCAAAACGTGATCGGCTATACCATCTCCATCTATATCGGCATAGGCATAGTGCACCGGCCCGGTACAATCTGTTAACGTATCCTTCGATAAGGAGGCCCCATCATCCACCACGTACAGTACGCCATTGGTATCTACATTGATGAGCTCAAAGTCTCTTCGACCGGTTTTTTCCAATACGAAAGGCTGCTTGAAATGCGTATTCAGCTTTCTGGGTTGAATGCGCGTATTGCCATTGCGGGCAAAACCCTCAATACGACCGGTGGAGGAGGTAACCACCAGGTAGTCTCGGCTGCCCACCACATTGTGCTGGATAGGAAATGGGAGTACCCCTAGATCCTTCTTTGGACTCCAGCCGGGCAGTGGCTTACCGCTTTTATAAAAGCCATACAGGTTACCATTTTCACAACCGACAAACATGCGAAACTTCCCATTGCGCACATAATCGAACATGGCCAGCCCACTGGAAACCGGGCTAGGCAAGCGAAGGGGGAAGTTCTCTACATCCCGGCCCAGGCGATCTATAAGCTGAATGGACTTCTTAGTGGTGAAGAGGTACTGCAATTTATTATTCATGTAGTAGTCCACCTGATACACCGTTCCCATAATCGGCCCATCCAGTTTCCTGGTCCACAGAATGGATCCCCCTTTGTCGATGAGGTACAGTTTATGGCCTGCATCCTGCACCAGGAGTTCGTAACCCTCCGTATTGTGGTTTTTGACCAAAATCGGCTCACCGATCATTATCGTATCCAACTCAGCTTTCCATAACAGGTTGGTTCCTGCCTGAAACACTTTACCGGTCTGTATCATACCGGTCACCAGGTGTTGGTGATCGCTAAGGGGCGTGGCTTGCAACCCGAGCGGGTTCAGCGTAAAGAAAGGGCTATTGGCACTCCGTACCATTTCCTGTAAAAGTGGCGAACCAATGCCTTGCAGCAGTTGCTGTGAACGCTGCGTATTCACATACAGGTTGATGGCTGCTGCATCAGCCATATTATCGCGAAAAGCTCGATAATCCAGGTCCTTATCCAGTGTCTGCTGATCCAGGTACCGCTCGATCAGTACCTTCAGGTTGGCGATGGAATTGGCAAAGAGGATCACCTCCTCTATGCGCGTTACATAAGGACGCGTAATCCATTGGCTCTGAAACCCAAAAGCGCGCTCCCAGCCCGTTACCTTCTCCAGCCGAAAGAAGGGAAAGCCCTTGTAGTAGTCGGGGCGAATGGTACTGACATTAGCCTGGTCAGCGGCAAAGGACAACAGCTCATTCCACGCCATAGCCGTATCGGTAGCGGTAGCTAGTAAAAAGCAGTCTTCCTTAAATGATGCATCAAAAGGTTCTACAATGGCCATGCCCACTGAGGTACCCAGCCAGTTGAGTACCGCCTGTTCATACCATGCATTGGGCTCGGCAGCAGCCTGGCGCAGCAGCGGATCGAAGCTTTGCGACTGTAGCGTATAGCACAGGGCGGTGTTGAAGGGCAACACACCTGTAATTGCCGCATCGGAAGTGTTGGTCGGTAGGAGTAAGGCCGGATGGCCTTCAGGAGCCGTTTGATGCAATAGATAGCCATTCAGAAAAAGACCGTTGTCAACCGCCTCATATTCGAGTACCGCCCACCCCGCATAGGACTGAATGGCCGCTGAGCGATAGGTGGTGGCATTGGCAAAGAGCCCTAAGAAGGGGCCCAATTTATCCAAATTAAGGTAGGCCTTGGGCCGGTTGTTGCGTTGAGCTTGGGTTCTGGCTTGCTGAAAATCCAGATCTTCTGCGAAGGTAGGCTCGCCCGATTGCTGCTGCGCAATGGCAGCTTCTACCAGAAATGGTGTCCAACTGGCCAGCACCACTCCATTCACCCTGCTGATCGCCAAGGTGGACGAGCCCATTTTCCTTTCCCAAATGGTAGCCCCCTTATACTTCCGTTCTTGGTAGTCATCGGCTGTGGGCAGCAGATTTTTGGGTTTGAAGCGCTGAGTTCCGGCTATGAGATACAGCATGCCATAGTCTGTAGCGCTGATTTTATGAACAGAGGCCAATAGCTGATTTTGCTGCTGCCAATAGTCGGGAGGTAAGTGCTGGGCCAGCGCATTCCATTCTTGTTCCAACCGTTGGGGTAAAGTGTACGCCCTTAATTGCTGCCACAAGCTATCGGACTGCAGCCCGGGAAGCTGCTCCAATGGATCGGGCCATTCCAACACCATGGCAGCATCTTCGGGTAAGACGGCAAAGGGTTGTCCTTCTGGCGGCACCACACGGTAGAAGAGCACATACAATGCCGCAGCAATGGCAATGCTACCTAATCCAATGACGGCCAGCCACCGCTTTACCATAGTGGGTATCAATTTTGGATGTCAACAAATTTAGCTACTAGGTTTTCATTACTTCGTGCGACATTTGCACAACAATCAAGCAATCTGTCCCTATGAAGACTATTCTGATCATTACTACCATCTTGGGCGGCTTAGCGGTCGCGTTAGGCGCATTTGGAGCACATCGACTCGAAACCAAGCTCGACCCTGCTCAACTGGACACCTACCAAAAGGCGGTGCAGTACCACTTTGTCCATGTCTTAGCCTTGTTGGCCCTGGTAGCGCTGTACCCCAAACTGCCTTTTGGCGCTACCCAATGGGCAGGGTATCTCTTTATCGCGGGTATTGTTCTCTTTAGTGGTTCATTGTACTTGTGGAGTAGCCGCGAAATATTGGGTATCGAAGGATGGCGCTTCCTGGTGTTTCTCACGCCCATTGGTGGCACTGCTTTCATAGCCGGTTGGATCAGTCTATGTATCAGCGCCCTGAAATATCCGGCATAAAAAAAAGTCCTGCCGGCAGTGGCAGGACTCTATGTTTTGTGGTGACACGGTGAGGTTAAAACTCTTCCTCCCCTTCATCTTCTTCGTCAAACTCCCATATATCTTCGTCTCCTTTGAGCGTACCCTTCTTCTTGCGTTTTTGTAACTCTTCAATCTCGCTTCTGTCGTAGGTTACAATAGCATTTTCAATCTCACCGATGATCTTGAATTCGGTACGTCTATTGATTTGATGCTCAATATCCGTACAAGGCACCCCGTCTTCACAGTCATTGAGCAACTGCGACTCACCATAGCCCACGGCCACGATTCGTTCAGGGTCAATGCCTTTGCTGACAAGGTACGCCTTACTGCTGTCCGCCCTTCGCTGTGAGAGTTTCATGTTGTACTCATCCGGAGCGCGGGAGTCGGTGTGAGAACTCAACTCAATCTGAATATTCGGATTGGCCTGCAAAATGTTGTACACCGAATCCAGCGATGGTTTGGCATCATCGCGGATAAAGGCCTTATCGAGGTCAAAGTACACATTGCGCAATACAATGGTACCGATGTCCTTGATAGGTGTAAGGTAGAGATCAACGTATAAGGTATCCGACTCTTCGAGGCCAACCGTTGAAGTGGTATTGACCCCATACACGTAGCCGGGCTTTCTGGCCTCCAGCCGGAAATTGGCAAACTGTGTACCCACAAAGAAACCATACCCTTCGCTATCGGCTGTGGTATTGCTATCTACCAGTCGATTCGCATCTGCCAGGAATAACTCTACGCTGGCACTATCGATCGGGGTGCGTGTACTGTCACCCTCTTCATATACTTGACCCAAAATGGTGAATTCAGGCGGATACACATACTCAAAGGTCCAAATATCATCACAGCAATTGGGCCACTTTGGTGAAATGGATCCATCTCGGTTGGATACCAAAAAGCCCTTTTCGCCTTCTGCATAGTGGATGTAGTAAAAATCATCAACCGGGGAGTTGATCGGCATGCCCAGATTGATCGGCTTAGCCCATCTGCGGCCACTTCCCTTTGAGGCAAAAACATCGTAACCGCCCACATTGGGGTGGCCATTGGAGGCAAAGTACAGGATCTCTTCCTCAAAGTTGTACCAGGGCGATAATTCATCACCAGGTGTATTGATTCTGCGCCCCAGGTTTCTTGGCTCCCGGAAATCCCCCCGAAAGATTGGGCTGTACCAAATGTCAAGACCACCCTGTCCGCCTTCTTCGCGGTCGGTTACAAACATCAGCATCTCATCTCCGCGGGAATTGTAGGGTACAATGATGGGGTGCGTATTGGTAGCATAAGGATCATTTACGCCCGGCACCTTCTTAGGCTTGGACCAATCGCCATTATCCTTTCGCTCACTGAAGTAAATATCACAGCGCACCTTTGCCGCCTGATCGGAGCTACACTTGGTGAAGAAGAACATATTACCGTCTTGGGTGAAGGAGCCGTTTCCAACGTGCATCTTTTCATCGTTGAACGGGCCATCCATTTCGCGTGCTTCGATCCACTCTTCGCCATTCCAGAATGACTGTAGCAACTTCGCCTTGGGCACCACAGCTTTCTTGTCGTCATCCTCCAATACGGGCACACTGTCGACTCGCATACTGGCGAAAATCAACAGACTGTCTTCCTTCACCAGGCGGGGGGAAAACTCTGTGTAAAGGCCATTGATGTTATTGCCCAGGTGGGTAAACTCTACATTGAGTGTATCATTCACCATTTCCAGGGCCATTTCACATCCTTCCACATCATCCCGGACGAGTCGTTTCAGCAGTATGGCTTCCCTGCCACGCTCGCGGTACCGCCTGCGAAAATTCTCGTAGTTCTCAATCGCTTCCTCATATTGCCCCGTCATTTTGAGCATGGTGGCGTAGTAATACTGCGCCAGCCGGTACTCATCATTATCGGAGTCGAAGGCCATTTTAAAATAGGTAAGGGCCTCTCTGTAATTGCGTGCCTGATAGAGCACTTGCCCCAATTTGAAGGCTACGTCAGCCATTTCTGGCCGTTCATCAATTACCGCCTTGTAATAGTCGATGGCATTATAGTAACTGCCTTCTTCCATCAGTCGGTCAGCCTTCTTCAGTTTTCCCTTATAGCTCAGTGATTCATCCTCTGGATCAATCTGCGCATATCCATTTTGCCATCCCAGCAGTAGCAGGCATCCGAGCAAGAAAAGGTATCTCATGTACTATGGCTTTAAATAACTTGTATGGGTTCAATCGGTATCATTAGAAGCGTAAGCAAGGCACCACAATGGTGATCGGTGGAGGCTTGATCTTACCAATGTAAATCAGCGAGATTTCAAATCCACCGCGCCCGCGACTCACCTCGCTTAGTGAAGAGACGTTCACATCGTAGCTAAGGCCCAGGCGAAAGTTCTTGTACTCACCTCCAATATAGGGAATGATGGCATCCGTGCCGGTGGCCCGGAACCAAGCACCACCAAAGAGGTTGGCCTCAAAATTAGGTGTCACTAGTTTGTAGCCCACATCACCTCCAATGGAGAACTCCTGTGCGCGCGTTTGATTCATGTAGAGAAAGCGAGGATTCACCGTCATTTTTTCATTCAGGCGAATGTTAACCTCACCATGTCCGACATAGCGCATGCCTAACCGAACGTTCGGGTTGTTAAAGAAGGACTCTCTGGGCGTGATAAGGTTGAAAGCAGCAAAACCAGCAGATGCATAAATGTCTTCCGTAATCTTTCGATCGTACTGCAGTCCAGCATGGAGATTAATGTTATTGGGTGCTTCTGCACTGGCATTTTCATTGGTTGGCAAAGAAAAGTCCTGCCCATTGAACATATCAGCAAAGAAGAACTCCCCAAAGTCGTACCGCTTTTGGGTATAGCCTACCTGCAACCCAAGTGTTACACGGCTATCTCTGTCAATCGCTTTATGGTACGCACCGCTGAGCATCACATTCGTGGTGGTGAAGTTGCCATCGCCTGCATTGTCGTTAAACATCACCAGACCTCCACTTACCGCATCACCCTCCCACAATCCTTCCGGAAAGGTAATGTCGAAACTGGAAGAAAAAGTATTATAAGGTGAGTTGACACTCGACCATTGATCCCTGTATATCACCCCGAAACGGTACGATCCATCGAAACTTCCCGTTTGCGCAGGATTCAAGGTAAGGGGGGAATTGAAAAACTGAGACCAGTGAATATCTTGTCCAGTGACAAATAGCGGGGCCAGCAACCCTACCAGTAGTAGCAATCTCCTCATAGACTGGGTTTTACGTGTTATTGTGCAGGGTGTATTGTGAAAACACCCGGTAAACAGCACACCAATATAAAGAAATAATGGGGATCGCAACAACTTAGGGTGTTACTTGTGATGTAGGAATGACGGGAAAAAGGGACGGCAAGCAATACAAAAAAGAAAGAGAAAATAGGGGTACAGACAAAAATATTTGCAGAAAGGTATTGCACATTCTACAAACCCGTCCTATATTTGTGGACGTACAGAAACAATTACGCGCATTTTTAGGGGTGTTAATCCAGTATTTTGGGGTATTTTACGGATTAACACCTTTTTTTTGTCCCTACCACTCTACTCTCTCTTTCTCTCCTTTTCTTTTCTTCTTCGTTGTAGTTTCATGATTTGGACATTTTCGCATTTTCAGAGGCGCTTGTTGTATTTTGGTAATTCAAATGTATAGCGAGACACCAGCAACCCTCATACTAGTAGAAGGCCTCTGTGACGAAACAATTTACCAAGCCCTCCGCCCTAAACAACTCCTGAAACGCCCAAATAACAACCACATTACGATTAATTATATTTGTTTTGGCGACACAACCGATACTTTTTGTGACTAAAATAGCTGTGTAAGGGCTACACAAATGGCGAAAAAAAGCAGAAAAAAGTGCGTTTTAGCCTTGCACCGTTGACAAGACTGCGGGGGTAACGGTTACACTTGATGGGTGAATGTGACCTAGTTCGACTTCCTCAATGGTATTTACCCTGGCCGCATCGTATAATTGCTCCACCTTGATATAATTGTCGGTGAAGCCATTCATTTTGCCTCCGGTCTTCTTCTCTTCCCATAAAACGGGACGTACCGTCCCTAAATGTGACCGGTAGAATGCCTGCTTTTTCTTATCAGAAAGGATGCGGAGGCGCTTGCTGCGTTCATGTCGTTTTGCCATTGGCACTACCCCGTCCATGTCGATGGCCACTGTATTCGGTCGCTCAGAGTAGGTAAATACGTGTAAATAGGACACATCCAGTTGGTGTAAGAAGGCGTATGTGGTTTCGAAGTGCTCATCCGTTTCGCCAGGGAAACCCACTATCACATCCACACCTATGGCCGCATGTGGCATTACGGATTTTATCCTTTCTACACGGCTGGCATATAGATCACTCAGGTAACGCCTGCGCATTTGCTTGAGGATCGCATCTGAACCAGACTGTAGAGGTACATGAAAATGGGGCTGAAATCGGTTTGACTGCGCTACAAAGTCGATGATTTCATTGTGCAGCAGATTGGGTTCAATAGAACTGATGCGGAAACGCTCTACTTCTGCTACCTTATCCAATGCCTGGATTAATTCAAAAAAGGTCTCTTCGCGCTTTTTTCCGCCATGCAAGCCTTTGCCAAAGTCACCGGTATTCACACCCGTCAGCACAATCTCTTTCACTCCGGCTGCTCCAATCTTTCGGGCATTGGCCACAACATGTTCGATGGAGTCGCTGCGACTTTTTCCCCTTGCCAGCGGAATAGTGCAGAAGGCGCAGTTATAATCACACCCGTCTTGTACCTTTAAAAAGGTGCGGGTCCGCTCAGCCAGGCTATAACCATCGGAGAAAGTATCTACCGTATCGATATCACAACTGTGAAAGACACCGGTCTCCTTTTTTCGAAGGTCCTCCACATATTGCGTCAACTTGAATTTTTCTGCCGCCCCCAATACGAGGTCCACCCCATCGATACTGGCGATTTCTTCTGGCTTGAGCTGCGCATAGCAACCTATTACCGTAATGTATGCATTAGGATTGATCGACAAGGCTTTGCGAATCACAGACCGACACTTCTTATCCGCATTATCTGTTACAGAGCAGGTATTGATCACTACCAGGTCAGCGCCCTTATTAAAAGGACGTACCTCAAAACCCTCCTCTTGCAACTGTCGACCAATAGTAGAGGTTTCAGAGAAGTTCAACTTGCATCCGAGCGTGTAAAAAGCAACCGTTTTTTGCGGAATGTTTCGCATAGGCTGCAAAAGTAGTGAAGTATTGATTATCAATGCGCCCGATTGCTCCCAAACCTTTCCTGTAATCCGTACCTTCGCGCAAAATTTCCGGCTATGCTGAAGATCGGTGTGTTGGGTGCCGGCCACTTAGGTACCATCCACATAAAACTCCTCCGCGACATCGAAGCCTTCGACCTTGTAGGCTTTTATGATCCTGACGCCAAGCGTGCTGCCGAGGTGAGTAAAGAATTAGGTATACCTGCTTTTCCTTACATCGAGGCGTTGATCGAAAAGGTGGACGTGGTTGACATTGTTACCCCCACCCTGTCACATTTTGACTGTGCGGTGACGGCTATTCGAAGTGGAAAGCACATTTTTATTGAAAAGCCGCTGACCAACACACTGGACGAAGCCAAGCGGTTGCTAAAACTAGTGGAGGAGGCCAACATCAAGGGACAGGTGGGCCATGTGGAGCGGTACAATCCCGCCTACTTATCACTCCGCGACCGGCACCTGGCGCCCATGTTTATCGAAACCCACCGCTTGGCACAGTTCAATCCACGAGGTACTGATGTATCTGTGGTGCTTGATCTTATGATCCACGATATCGACATAGTACTCAGCATGGTGAAAGCTAATGTAAAGAAGGTGAGTGCCAGTGGGGTGGCAGTGGTAAGCCACACGCCCGATATTGCCAATGCGCGTATTGAGTTTGACAATGGGTGTGTAGCCAATCTGACGGCCAGTAGAATTTCTCTCAAGAACATGCGCAAAACCCGCCTCTTCCAGCGCGATGCCTATATCAGTATTGACTTTCTGGATAAACAATCACAGATCATTACCCTGGAGCCGAATGCCGATGCTGATGATCCTATGGCTATACCCGTGCAGGGGGAAGAAGGCGAAACCTACAAGAAGATACAATTTGAAGAGCCCGATGCTGAGCCGGTAAATGCCATAAAAATGGAATTGGAGACTTTTGCGGAAAGTATACTACAAGACACCACGCCCCGCGTTACCATAGAAGATGGTTATCGAGCCTTGCAAGTAGCACATCAAGTGCTGGAGCGTATTGAACAAAACAAAATTTTTACCCCTCAGCCATGAAGTGGTGGATTGGCATAGTAATCTTGATGGGCCTTACGGCCTGCGACTGGATCAACCCTGATGAACCGGTACCCGATTATATTGTGATACCCGACATTGCCTTAACTACGGATTACCTGGCAGAAGGCAGTGCCAGCGAAAGGATAGAAGATGCCTGGGTTTACATAGACAACAATGCGATCGGAGTATTTCAGTTACCCGCACGTGTTCCGATCATTGAAGGCAGCGGCACCTTGCTGGTGGTGCCCGGTATATTGGAGCGTGGTATCAGCAATACGCGCGAACCTTACCCCTTTTACCAGGGCTATTCTGTCGATTATACTTACGACCCTGCAACGGATGATACCATTTACCCGTCCATTAAGTATAGAGATAATGTGATCATCCCATTAAAGGAGGATTTCGAGTCGGGAAATGAGTTTAGTGGCATGACGGTAACGAGTGCGACATCTGAAGTGTATGAAGGCGATAAGTCGGGTGTAGTCCGGCTGGACAGTGACAATGATACACTGCTGGCATTCAGTACCGGTTATGAGCTACCTGGGGGCGGCACCCGCGTGTATTTGGAGTTGGATTATCGAAACGATATTCCCTTCAACATTTTGCTGCAAGGCAATCGCGTACAGGGTAATGC
>CAJXXO010000030.1 GCA_913062655.1 uncultured Bacteroidota bacterium
AACACCAATGGTAACAATATGTATGCTACTGACAACGAGAGTGATGTTTACCAGTTGGGTAATCGCAATGATGCCAGAGTATGGCAAAATGGTGATGACAACATGTCTGACATCGATCAGCTAGGTAACGACAACTACGCTCGTCACTACCAAGGTCAGGATGAGAATATTGCTAAAACCATGCAAGATGGAAACGGCAATACTTCTGTAATTGAGCAGGATGATCCAAACACCTTGGATATTTACAATGAAGCATATACCAACCAAACTGGTAACGACAACCGTTCATATGTTTACCAAACAGGTGAATACAATGATAGCTTCGTAGATCAGACAGGCGATGATAACTATGCCAAGCACACACAAGATGGCAACAATCACATTGCTGATACTGATCAGGTAGGTAATGGTAACTCTTCTATCATCACACAAGCTAACTTGTAAGCTAATCGCTTGACGTTAGTCAATTAACTATAGGGGTCCCCGAGATGATGGGGGTCAGACTTGGGGACCCTTTTTATTTATCTCTCGTAGTACACGGTATAACAATAAAAGACCCAAATGATGAAAGCCTTACTTAGTACCCTTTGTATTCTCCTCAGCGGAGTGCTGGCTTTCGCCCAGAATGACGATCCCCAGCAATACTTTGAGCAGCAGCTTCTCAATCAGCTCAACCAGCTCAATATTATCCAGTTTTCTCCGGCTAGCACTAGCGGCAATACCGCTCAACTCTTTCAAAATGGCAATGGCCACGATGCCGCCATCGACCAGGTAAATCCTACCGCCAACCAGGGGAATACCGCCTTACTCATTCAGAATGGCAACATTCATACCGCCAACATTAATATGAATGGAGCCGGCAATACCGCAGAAGCGGTACAGGAAGGCCGGGACCATACCTATAACCTGGACCTCGATGGTAACCGCATCAATACCCAGGTATTACAACAAGGCGATGGCAACACCATCAATCAGACACTGCAAGTGGATGGTCTCGATTATTTGATCGTGCAGCAGGGAACGGATAATACCATCACCCAAACGGAGAATGATCCTAATACCGCTACCGGTCTTATCATTCGTCAGCAGGGGTCAGGTATGGACCTGATCATTCGCAATAGCAATATCGTGCCGTAACGGCACTTTTTCCTCTTTCCTATTTGTTACATTTAAGCCATGGCAAAGCATTGGCTTTTTTTATTTCTACTTCTCGCTACCGTGTCGCTGCATGCGCAGCAAGTGGATTCTGTTGTAGTTTCCAAGGAACAGCAGCAGCAACTGGAAGGCCAGATCCAACCAGGAGCCATGATAGCCGATACGGCTAAACTCACCGAAGAAGTCCCCGAAGACCAGCGCCAGTTTGAGCAGTCCATTGGTATCGATGGCCTCGTCATAGATGAGTCGATCACCAAAGTAGGCCGCGATTTTTACGAGTTGTTCTACAATGGATGGGAGCCACCAGAAAAAGCGTCCGACTATACCATTTACATCGAAGAGCAGCCGGGCCGTGGTCGCATTACCGCGGTGGAGGTACGTATCAATGAGGATGTCATCTTTGAGGGCAACCTGCAGCCGCGCTACGATTACCTGGAAGGCTTGGCAGAGTATGTGCAAGGGCGCTGTTACCGCTTTCTTTATAATTACGAGCAGATCAAGCAAACCATGGGAAGTGAAGACCAAAAAGGGTCGGGTATCTTCTAGGCACAGTTGAATTATACCATAATTGTGTTACATTTACACCCTCCTCCATAGCCATTAGTGTACGCTCCCTTTGCTTCATGCCACACTAAAAGAGACACGCATGAAGAAGCACCACACCCTTTTTATCGCCCTGCTCCAAGGGCTCATGATGATACCTGCCGTACTAGTCGCCCAACAAAATGAGGCCGATACCCGCCAACGGGGCGACCATAACCAAGGCACGACTACCCAATCTGGTACGCAACAAATCTCCACTATCGATCAATGGGGGCGCTACAATGAGGGTGAAGTCGAGCAAACCGGACAGCACAATACCGCTACCATCGACCAGGACGGCTTTTACAATTGGCCCAACTATGGCCGCTTTAATGCCGCCTACACGCGCCAGGCGGGCAAGCGCAATCACGCTGAAGCCTGGCAGGATGGTGATCGTAATGCCAGTCAGATACGCCAAACCGGAGAGCGGCATATAGCCATCAATGATCAGGACGGAACACGCAATACCATCACCATCGAACAACAGGGGGCACGCAACCAATCTTTTGTAGATCAAAATGACGGCAACCCACAGCCCAACCCCGGAGAGGATAATGCAACCACCGTCCATCAAGCAGGCAAGGACAACTGGCAACAAACAGAACAAACGGGCGAGCACCATGACGCCTGGCTCTACCAATATGGAGACCGCAACTGGTCGCGCACCGATCAGGTAGGCCGGGACCACAATAGCGATACGCACATCACCGGCCACCGGAACACCACTGAAGTATGGCAGACCGGCCAGCGCCATCGCAGTGTCATCCGGGTAAATGGCCATAGGAATACCAGCTATGTCCAGCAAGACAACCTATAATCATAGTACAAATTACACCTACACCACCATGTAAGAAAAAGTCCAAAAAGAGTTCAATAAATGAATTTACCTTCGGCAAAACCGCTACATAAGCCGTCTGTTATTAAAATGTTATCGTTTGCTGTCAATGAAAAGCGTGTAAGAATATGCGTCATGAAGGTAACCAGCGGAAAGGCAATTAATTCTTACGTAAGAATGTAGGCCCCTGATGGCCCTCTTTTGCAAACCTGATTACAACATTGTTACATTTACACCTTCTTCAATGAAGGCTTCCCCGTTTTTCCCATTTCCCCCTTCTCTTTGCTTTTACCCCATACCCTTTTTGTTTCCTAGCCTCTTGTTTCAATGTCGCTAGCGCTGTTAGCTATCGACCAACCCAGGAACGCATTAATTCATATACCAAACAAGAGCTATGAAAAAGCTAGTAATCTCTTGTGCGGTGCTGGCCTTATCGGCTGGTGCATTTGCACAATCTTCCGTGCCCACTAACACTACGGGCAATTTCGAATTGGATCTACCAACCACCAATGGCGGAGGCAACGCCTCATTGGTGTCGCAGCAGGGTCGCCCCGGTGGCATTGCCACGGGCAACTATGCTAAAGTAGACCAGGATGGTCGCCAGAATCAAGCACTGGTAGAACAATTACACAACAACCACCGTGCAGTCTTAGAGCAGGAGGGTAAACGCAACGAAGGTGAAATCAAGCAGCGCGCTGCTTTCAGCTCTAATCCGCCTTATCCTACTAAAAAGAATAAGTGGAGCAATGACCACGAGATGAAGCAGGATGGTGACCGCAACGAGAGCTTGATTGTTTCATTTAATGACGACAACTGGGGCCGTGTAGACATCGAAGGCGATCGCAACGAAACCCACATGGGGCAGTCTACAAATGGAGTCGGTAACGGCAACTTTGCTACACAGTATGTGACGGGCAACCGCAATGTAGTGCGCTCTCGTCAGACGCGTGATAACAATCGCGCTTATCAGGAAGTAGAGGGCGATAAGAACACCTTATCGGTACGTCAGGTGACAGAGAATACCTCTTGGAAGGTGACCGCCCAAGGCAACCATGCTGATATCTACATAAATGGTGACCGCAACCGCATGCAAGGAAGTAATTTCAATGCAAAAGCTGAGGCGGGCGTATGGCAAATAGGGCAAAACAACCGTGCTGACGTGAGCATATCGGGGGATGACAACGATGCTAAAATCGATCAGTACAACAGCGATATGGATATGAATGAGCTGAAGCAATTCGCACAGGATAATCGCGCCAGCCTGACCATTACCGGTGATGACAACTACTCGCGCACAGACCAGGATGGCGATGGCAACACCTCACATATCACGGTATCGCTGGGCGATAACAATACGTCTTATGCAACGCAGCATGGTGATGACAACTTCTCTCGCATACAGCAGGGCGGAGGCAACGGTAGTGTAGCCGATGTGGACCAACTGGGCGATGACAACACCAGCTTCGTCAACCAAAACGGTTACCAGCATACCAGCACTACGTGGCAAAATGGTGATAACAACTACAGCAACGTAACCCAGTCTGGCCTGTAAACCAGCCAATCGAAAGAGTATCCCCCATGTGTCAGGTGGTTGGTGTTTACACGGACTGCGCTGGCACATCTTTTTCCCCTTTGTTTCACAACCGGATAGCGGTCGCTATTCGATAGATCAGGACATTTTAAATCATATACCAAACTAAGAGCTATGAAAAAGCTAGTGCTGACCTTTTCAGGTCTGTTGTTGGCCGCCACGGTATCGATGGCGCAGAACAACGATTCTTATGTAAAGTCCGAAGGGGACGACAACCACGCTACCGTAACACAGGTAGGCAAAAAGAACGACTCAGATGTATTGCAGCATGATGATGGTGCTGGTAATGCGAATGACAACAAAGCCATTGTTAGCCAGCAAGGCACCCGGAATACCTCCATCATCGACCAGGACGATGACAATGTGGCCAAGGTGACCCAAAACGGCAAGCGTAATGCATCAGACATCTATCAGGAAGATGACGACAACACTGCCCTGGTGGAGCAGCAAGGCAAGAAGAACAAGTCAGACATTGAGCAAGACAACGATAATTACGCCAATGTATACCAGGAAGGTGATCGTAATAATTCAGAGATTGATCAAGACTACGATGATGCCGAGCGCAACTGGGCTAAGGTCATTCAGGATGGTAATGACAACCATTCAGAAATAGAGCAGCAGGATGATGCTTTTGATAATGAAGTGTTGGTAGAGCAGTATGGAAACAGCAACCGCTCACATGTGGACCAGGAGGACGATGTCGAAAGAAATTGGGCTCGTGTCTACCAGGATGGTAATAAAAACGATGTCGAAATTGAGCAGGAAGATGATGCAGACGACAACTGGGTACGCATCGACCAGAATGGCAACAGGAATGAAGCCGAGACGGAGCAGAATGACGACTCAGAAGATAACCGCATCCGGGTTCGTCAGACGGGAGACGACAACTATTCGCATGTAGATCAGGAAGATGATGCCGAAGACAATTGGGCTAAGGTAGTGCAAGAGGGAGACGGTAACTGGTCTGATGTACAGCAGGAAGATGATGCCTACGATGGATATGCTAATGTATTTCAGAAAGGAAATAGCAATCGGTCAAAAGTTATGCAGAATGATGATGATGAGGACAGCTACGATAACTGGGCCAAGGTGGTGCAGGAAGGCAATAAAAACGATTCCTACGTGTACCAATCAGACGACCGAAATGAAGCACGTGTACGTCAGGAGGGAAACCACAACGAATCTGATGTTATTCAGGATGATGACGACAACTGGGCCAAAGTAACCCAAAAGGGGAATAAGAATAACTCTTTTGTAGAGCACCATGATGACGATAACTGGGCCAAAGTAGAGCAAGAGGGGAATCGCAACGAGTCAACGATCGACCAAGACGATGACAATAAGGCTATCGTGCTCCAGAAAGGTGATAAGAACGAATCTGTTATAGACCAGGATATTGGATCATCCGAATACAACTGGACAAAGGTGAAACAGATAGGAAATAGAAATTACGCTGAAGTTGACCAAGACGATGATTACAATTGGGCCAAAGTAGTGCAGGAAGGTAACCGGAATACGTCTGATATCTATCAGGATGATGATAGCTGGGCCAATGTTTACCAGAAAGGTGATCGTAATGATTCTGACCTCGAACAAGACTTTAGCAACCGCGCCAAGGTAGAACAACTAGGCAATCGAAATGCATCTGATGTAAAGCAGGATAATACAAACCGTGCCAACGTTCTGCAAAAGGGCGACCGCAACAATAATAACATACTTCAGAATAACTTCAACCGCGCAGATGTGGAGCAAGATGGTGACCGCAACTTCTCAGATATCAAACAAGATGATAATAATGTGGCCAACGTCTACCAAAAAGGGGATAAGAACAAGTCTTACATCACCCAGGACGACCACAACCGGGCCATCGTATGGCAGGAAGGGGACCGCAACTACTCTATGGTAAGCCAGTGGCCTGAAGCGAATTACAAAAAAGCCAATGTGTATCAAAAGGGCGACAAAAACCACTCTGAGGTTACACAAGGTCGTGCATCAGGCATGACAATTGGCGATGAAGACACCTATCACTTCGCTGATGTAGATCAAATCGGTGATCGCAATGCCAGCTACATCACGCAGACCGGCTTTAGCCATAGCGCAGTGCATTATCAGCATGGTAATGACAACGTGGCTACTACCACGCAATCTGGTTATTAATAGCAAATAGTAGCTGGAGACTATAGAGCGTCCCCGGAAAGCGGGGGCTTGTGGGGGCGCTCTTTTTTTACCACCACGAGAGACATTTTATGAATCGCCTTATTGCGTTTAGCGGCCTGCTGCTGTTGTCACTCAGCTTACAGGCTCAAACACCGGCTGAATTATTTGAGTCGCAGCTCTTGCAACAGATCAATGCACTAAATGTGCAGACCTATGCACCCTCGGGCGCTCCGGTAGCCCGTCAGTACCAGTCGGGGTATCGCAACGAGGGAACCATTGAACAGGTGCAGCAGCAGGGTGCGGCCAACACGGCCTTACTCATTCAGTCGGGGCAGCTACAGCAAGCTACCATGCAAATGACCGGTGCCGGTAATGAGGCAGCCGTCATTCAAGAGGGCGCTCGCCAACAGTACCACTTGCAGCTCCATGGTGATCATATTGAAACACAGATCTTACAGCAGGGCTACAACAACAGCATCGACCAGACGCTTGCCGTTGATGGCCTCTCCTACACCTTGGTGCAGCAAGGCAACCACAATACCATCCGGCAAGAAGAAACCGACCCAACCGCTGCTACCGGTATCATGATCCGCCAACAAGGTAATGGGATGAAACTGATCATCCGAAATAGCACGCCTCTCACCCCCTAAGCCGCTACCTACACCCCCAAACGGTCAGCCAATTGTTAATTTGCCCAACAAAATGGCTATCCTTCCGTAATACCGCAAGAATCCCCTACATATTTGATAAATTTGGCAAGGTATATTGTCACTGATTTATACACCACGTAAACCTGCGGCTATGCGATGGACACTTACGATACTCTTGATTTTTGGATTCGGTGCAGCACTGATGGCACAAGACTTTGTGTACCGTCCCACCAATCCGGCATTTGGCGGTGAAGTCTTCAACCACCAATGGATGCTCAGCAACGCCAATGCGCAGAACACCATTCAAGACCCTAATCAGCAAGATTTTGATGATCGCTTTAATCGTGATCCTTTGCAAGACTTTCAAGACCAGCTCAACCGCCAGATACTAAATCAGATCAGCTCCTCCATCATTGGCAATCAGTTTAACAATGTGAACGGCATAGACGATGGCACCTACGTGTTTGGCAACTATCAAATTGATGTAGGTACCACCGGTGAAGGTATATCTGTTGTTATTGTAGACAATTCGACCGGTAATTCCACTGAGGTGGTTGTGCCGGTATTCTAAACCCAGCAGCATGTGGCATAGTATTCGACAACATGGACTGGCAGTGGTATGGCTGCGGGTATTGGCGGGCTGCGGCTCTTATGTGAGCCAGCCGCTGGAGGTGCAAAAAGCACGGCTGGGCCCCGTTACGCCAGAATATGAGGAACTGAAATCCCTGCCCGAGCCCATCGAGGCGATACCCGTGGCGGTCTACAAATTTAGAGACCAAACCGGCCAGTACAAGCCATCCGAGCTGGGCAACAACTGGTCCACTGCCATCACACAAGGGGCTACAACAATACTTAACCGGGTACTGGAAGAGTCAGGTTGGTTTCAACCGATAGAACGTGAGAACATCAGCAACTTGCTGAATGAACGAAAGATCATTCGCAGTAGCCGGGAACAATACAATGACCCCTCCCCATTACCGCCCTTGCTATTTGCCGGTATTATCCTGGAAGGGGGTATCATCAGCTACGAAGCCAATGTATTGACCGGTGGGGCCGGTATTCGGTACTTCGGTGCCGGTGCCAGTGGCCAATACCGGGAAGATCGCATTACCGTCTACCTGCGGGCGGTGTCTACCAAAAACGGACGCATCCTGAAAACGGTGTACACCACGAAGACCCTCCTATCGCAAATGGTGGATGTGGGCCTCTTTCGCTATGTGGAGTTCAAGCGACTGTTAGAAGCCGAGACTGGATTTACCTACAACGAGCCTACAGAGATGGCCGTAACTGCCGCCATCGAAAAGGCGGTGTATAGCTTAGTGGTAGAAGGCATTTTGGATGGTTATTGGGACCTGAAGAATCCGGCTGACCTGTCTTCTGATGCCATTGTGGATTACCTGAATGAGAAGCGGGAAAATGTTGAGATCGATTACCTGGGTCGCAAGTTGGAAAAACGCAGGGATGCAGTGCATGTAGGGGTATCCACCGGCACCAGCATTTATGAGGGCGATTACCCCTCAGCCCGTCCGCAACCGTTGGGCGCCATTACCCTCGGTGCTCGCCTCTCTGAGGCTACCGACCTGACGGCACAAATCAGTCACTTCAATTTGTTGACCGACAATTTTGTGGATGGCAACTATACAGCCGGAGATCTTTCTCTGGTGGTTCGGTTGCTGCCATATGACCGGTTTACCCCCTACTTCTCCCTGGGGGGTGGCGCTATTTTCGAGCATCGTAATGACTTGGAAGATATTGACCCCAGCCGCTGGATAGGAAAAGTGAATGCGAGTCTGGGGGGCGAGTATATGGTGTCCCCAAAATTTGGGGTGCAGGTATCCGGTATGTACAATTACCTGTTTTCTGATGAATTGGATGGTTTGGATCGCGGTTTGCTGAATGATGTGTACTGGGGCGGTCAGATTGGCTTCAAGTACTACTTCAATTTGTTGGGGAAGAAAGAGAAAGACCCCAACGAAGGCCAGGTACCTGATCTCCCTGATTTAGAGAACCCGTAAAAACCAGATACTATGAAAGCTTTATTAGCCCTTGCTTTGCTGCCCTTGTGGATGACGTTTCTACCGGAAGCTGACCCCGGCTGTGAAGAACAAAACGAACGTCAAACCATGAATGTATCAGCCGATAGCACGGAGGAGTGCGGTGCCGCCATCGTGTATACCATAGAGGACAACATGATCAACATTCAAGGCACGTACCAGAACAGTGGATCCGATGCCATGCAGGTGCGCTACAAGTTAATCACAGAAAAAAAGGGGGCTTCCGGCACTTCGTCCAATAGCCAGGGAGGGTCCGGTATGGCACAGCCGGGCGAGACCGTGTCGCTCTCCAAGGTAGGACTTGACTATCACCCTGATAACCACTATGAAATCACGCTGCGTATCCTGAATGATGAGGGGGAAGTGATTTGCGAGACACAGAAAACCATTAGCAACGAGAAATAAAACGCACAATATGCGCTGGATGCTACGCCTGTTAGGGGCCATTTTAGTCTTTGGTACATTTACCGCCTGCGATGACAACGTGGAGGTACAGTTGTACGGTGATGTAAAGGGGGTAGTGCTTTCTGCCGACCAGGAGCCCATTGCTAACGCATCTATTTCCAGTAATCCAGCCTCATCTACCGTGCTGACCGACAGCCTGGGTGAATTTTTGCTGGAGAATGTAACCGCTGGCGATGTGAGTGTTACGGCTAAAAAAACCGGCTTTACCACTACCGCTGTAACGGTGAATGTGATCGATGGCGCTACCATTGATGTAACGATTACCATGACCATCAGCTCTACCGTAGTTGACCCAGCGGTGGAAGTAACACCTGACCCCGTTGATGGCGCAACAGATCAGCCTTTGCAGGATACAGTGCGATGGAGCTTACCGGATGCGGAGGATTACACCTATGATGTCCTACTTTACGAATCCAACAGCTCGAACCAATATTTTCTTACCCAGGATATAGCGGATACGTTTGCTGTCTATGAAAACCTGAGGTTTGGTACCACCTACTTTTGGCAAGTCCTGATTAAAGAGAGCGGTACGGTTGTAGCACGAAGTGATGTATTCAATTTCAGCACCATCGCCTTCCCCGATCATCGCTTCCGTTTTGCCCGCCTGGATGGGGGCGACTATGATGTCTTTTCCAGTGATTCGGCTGAAACAACGGTCACTAATCTAACCACCGGCAGTGGCTCGTTTGACTATATGCCGCGACTGAGTCCGACACGCGACCGGATTGCCTTTACGTCCAATCGTGATTTTGCTCCGCATGTCTACACGATGCGCAAATCGGGTGTGGACGTGCAAAAGGTGACCCCCCTACCGGTAGCGGGTAACCACAACCAGGGCGAAGGGTATTGCTGGTCGCCCAATAGTGCACAGATACTATTCTGCCACTACGATCGCTTGCTGCTGGTGAATCGGGATGGCTCGGGGCTGACACAATTGGCCACCGCACCGCCCAACCGCCACTTCAAGGCGGTAGACTGGAATGGTATAACCGATAAAATCATCGTGCAGACCAGTGGGGTAAATGTGTATGACAGCGAATTCTACATCATGGATGAAGATGGTAGCAATATGCAGTTGCTGACCGGTAATGATCCGGGCCGGCTGGAGAGCCCTTCTTTTTCGATCACTGGTGATGAGGTGTTGTACACGTATGACGTGTCGGGCTTCAATAGTCCTGATGGACGGCAGCTCGATGCCCGCATTTTCCTCATGAATAGCGACAGCACCAACGTGCGCGACTTGTCTGGCAACAAACCGGCCGGCACCAACGATTTGTATCCGCGCTTTTCACCCGATGGCGCTTCCGTCATATTTGTCAATACGTCCAACACGGGTATTGAACCGCAGGACATTTACATAATGGACTTGAGCGGTAATAACCGTACCCTGTTGTTCAGGAATGCTACCATGCCGGATTGGTTTTAAATTCGGAGCCCTTGTCAAGTATCTAGTGGATGTTGGCTATTTTAGCTAACAGTGTCTGGGCTATTGTTGCATAGAATTGATGAGGTACAGCTTAATTTCTCGCCTGATGGCTTGTTGATCCTCAATATCTGTTTGGGCTTTATCATGTTTGGTGTGGCCCTCGAGCTCAAATTGGATTATTTCAAAGCGGTTTTTACCCGTCCACGCGCCTTGCTGACAGGGGTGCTTTCACAATTCATTTTGCTGCCCTTCATTACCTTTCTCCTGACCTTAGTGATTGCGCCTTTCCCCTCTATGGCGCTGGGGATGATCCTGGTCGCTGCTTGTCCGGGGGGTAACATCTCGAACTTTATCAGCCTGATGGCAAAGGGGAATGTGGCCCTAAGTGTGGGCCTCACCGCTATTGCTACCCTAAGCGCTATCGTAGTGACACCCCTGAATTTCTCCCTCTATGGGTATTTGCACCCGGAGACACAATCGATACTGAAAGCCATTCACCTCAATCCGGTTGATATGGTGCAAACCGTAGTACTGCTGTTGGGCCTGCCTATGGCGCTCGGCATTTGGGTGGCTAACCAATATCCGGGCCTTACACAGCGCATCTCCCGCCCCATCAAGATTCTGTCGATCCTATTCTTTGCCGGCTTTGTGGTGATTGCCTTTGCGCAAAACTTTACCTTTTTCCTCGATTATATTGAGTTGGTATTTGTGCTGGTATTACTACACAATGCCACAGCCCTTTTTACCGGCTATCTAACCAGCCGTGTCGCGCGCCTGGATGAGGCACAAACCCGCTCCATCACCATTGAGACCGGTATTCAGAATTCCGGCCTGGCGCTTATCCTCATCTTCAATTTTTTTGATGGTATGGGCGGCATGGCCATTATTGCTGCCTGGTGGGGTATTTGGCATATTCTGGCCGGGTTGAGTATCGCTTCCATCTGGTCGCGTTTTCCCATGTACCAAAAGGCCACCTCGTGAAGTATGATGCCAGATGGGTAGAGTGGCTACGGACAAACCTGATCCTGGGGCTGCGTCTATTCTATGCCGGCATTACGGTGGAGGGACAGGAGCATGTGCCAAAGGAAGGGCCGGTCATCCTGGCCAGCAATCACAACAATGCTGTGCTGGACGCGCTTATCCTCGGGTTTTTTTCTGGTGGCAGAAGGCCGGGTTTTCTCACCCGGGCTGATGTGTTTAAGCGTCCGTTGTTGCGAAAGTTCTTCACTGCGCTGCGGATGATTCCGGTCTATCGTGTACGCGATAACGTGGACATCAAAACGGCCAATAATGCCACTTTCGACCAGGTAGCGCAGTGGCTGGCCAAAGGACAGTCGGCTATCATCTTTCCGGAAGGCGATAAGGGCCACGATTTCCACTTGTTACCCCTGAAGAAGGGCACGGCCCGTATGGCTTTCCACGCGTTGCCAGACCTGACTCAAGACTTGTATATCGTACCAGCGGGCATCACCTACGAGCAGTTGCACACGGTGCGCAAACGGGTGATCATTCGTTATGGCGAGCCTATTCGCGTCCATGACTACTGGGCCGCCTATCAGCAGCACCCCGACCTGACCCTTAAGGCACTGACAAATGATTTGCAGGCGGCTATTGAGCGGCTAATGTGGCACGTACCCTCTGCTGATGTGCCACTGATACGGTGGTGGGTAGACAGTCAGCGGTCGGGCGCTTACCGTGATCGAGTGGCTAAGGCTTTCCACTGGTGGCACGCCATGGCGGAGGAAGAGCGCCTGGCCTGGCGGGAACGGATTGCGCAGTGGCGTATAGCAAATGTATATCCTACCGCTGTTGGTCGTTCGTTTCCTGTCGGAGCGCTCGTGGCAGCCCTCTTGCTCGGACCGCTGGTGTTGGAGGGGCTCTTGTGGTTGGTGTTGCCGTTCTTTGTGCCCTCCTGGTTGGCAGAGCGGATGAGTGGTCATCCCCACTTTCATACCTCCATTCGTTTTGGGCTCTTGTGGTTGTGCTTTCCGCTCTTTTCCCTGCTGCAGGGAGGCTTGCTCTTTTGGTTGTTGCCCGGCCCTTGGAGCTGGCTGGCTATAGCCGTTGTCTTCTTACTTCCGGTGCTGACCTGGCAGTGGTTTCGGGCCATTCGTTCGCTGCAGTGGTGGGCGGCCTGGCAGCGTGTACCCTCTTCGGTACGAGCCGATGTGGAGGCGGTGCAAGCTACCCTTTCATAAAGGGGTTGATGTCCGGTCGTTGGCGCCCCTCGCCCAATGCTTTGGCCCGAAGTATCGCCTGTGCCCCGTATTTCCGTTTCATGCGATCCATGGCCTGGTATAATTGGATTTCCTTTTGCGTGTCGTGAAACAAGTTGATTTGATGGTGTCCTTGTATCAGGTGGCTGAATCGAACCCCCAGCAGCCGGATGCGCATGCGTCTGTCATACAAACGGTCGAAGAGTTCGATTGCTTTTTGAATCAGCAACTGATCGTTGGCGGTATAGGGAATGGTCAATTGGCGGGTGACGGTATCGAAGTTGGCATAGCGCAGCTTGACAGTGATGCAACCGGTGAGGCGCTGTTGCTGTCGTAGCTTGAAGCCCAGTTTCTCGGTCATACCCAACAGCAGCGACCGCATGCGTTGCACATTGATGGTATCCTGTTCGAAGGTCATCTCGGTGGAGATAGACTTAGCTTCGGTATACGGTACCACGGGCGTATCGTCAATGGCATTGGCGCGTTGCCAGAGTATCCGCCCCGACTGCCCGAGCAGGCGCTCCATCATGTCGCGGGGGATTTGGCGCAGGGTCATCACATATTGTACCCCCATGTTGCGCAGGGTGCGATAGGTCTTGTTGCCCACCATAGGAATCTTACGGATGGATAGGGGGTCGAGGAAGGGTCGCTCGGTGCCTTGGGGCACGTGGAGTTTGCCATTGGGCTTGGCTTCCCCCGTAGCCACCTTGGCGATCATTTTGTTGGTGGAGAGGCCGAAGGATATGGGCAGGCCACTTTCGCGAATGATGGTATCGCGTAGCTCCAGGCTCCACTTCCAGTTGCCAAAGAAGCGATCCATGCCGCTGAGGTCGAGGTAAAACTCATCGATGGAAGACTTCTCAAAGCTCGGGGCGCTATCGCGGATGATGTCGGTAATCAGCCGCGAATAACGGCTGTAGGCTTCCATATCACCCGAGATGATGGTCGCATCCGGGCACAACCGCTTGGCCATGCGGATCGGCATGGCTGAGTGGACCCCAAACTTGCGCGCTTCGTAGCTGCAAGAGGCGACCACCCCCCGGTCACTGCTGCCGCCAATAATTAGGGGGAGCCCCCGCAGCCGGCTGTCACGCAGCACCTCTACCGATACGAAGAAGGCATCGAGGTCGAGGTGGAGGACCGTACGTTGCTGCGGTGTCGGCATAGTTGATCCGGATTGGCAAAGGGTGTTTGTAGACTAAGGCTTGGGTTGATGTGGACAATGGCGAGCAATAAGCCTCTGATTTTTAGTAAATTCACAACCAGATTAGTAATACGCCACCATTTGTAGCTAAAATACTAAATTAAATAGCGAAAAGACAAGCCTATCAGCTAAAATATTGAGTAAGCTAAAAGCAGCTATACCACGGCCATGGCAAATACATACACACAGTTGTTAATACAGTTGGTCTTTGCGGTGAAGCTCCGCCAGCAGTTGTTACCGAAGGACAGAAAGGAGGAAGTGCACCGGTACATGACAGGAGTTGTGCAGCAGAGAGGGCACAAGATGTTACAAGTACATTGTATGCCCGATCATGCCCATGTATTGGTTGGGCTACATCCGGGGCAAGCCATAAGCGATTTGGTAAGAGATGTGAAGTCAGCATCTTCAAAATGGATCAATGAACAAGCGTGGATGCCGGGTAGGTTTGGCTGGCAAGATGGGTATGGGGCTTTTAGTTATAGTAGATCACAACTGTCTGTGGTGGCTAATTATGTGCAGCATCAGGAGCAGCACCATAGGAAGAAAACCTTTAGAG
>CAJXXO010000031.1 GCA_913062655.1 uncultured Bacteroidota bacterium
AGTTTGTAGAAGAGGGTGATGAGAAGGTTGGGCCCAAGTTTTGGCCATTCTTCACGGTCGCACTTGGTGGTGATCAGGAAGGCAATGATAATTATCTGTTGGCGAAAGTTAACAAGTGGGGGCGCTTGTTTGAAGGCAATCGTAACTACGTGGGCATGGACGAAAAGGTAGTTATCGGAGGCCAAAAGGCTGAAATGAAAGAAGGTGAGGCACGTATTTTCTTACTTGGCATTTTTGATATGGCAACAAAAGAGTGGGAAAGCCAACAGGACATTGACATGGGGGCTGAAATTCTACCCGGTCTATGGTCGTATCATAAAGATGAGGCAGGCAACGTCCACTGTCTGGTAGGGACTAAAGAAGCCTACTATGTGCTTCAAGTCGATAAAAGTGGCACCTTAATGCATAAGGTTAAGCTGAGCATTCCTGTAATGGGTAACGGATTGGCAGATTATTTCACCTACAAGTCAGATGGATCGACATTGTATGTTGCTGCTTCACATTTTGCTACTAAGCAGCGTGGTGGTGATCCTGGAATAGGCATCAGCAAAATTGAAGATGGCAAAGAAGTGGCCTATATGAGTGCCAGCAATGAAGAATTAGAAAGCGCCATGCTACTGGCTAAACGAAGTAAGGCCAAATTCAAAAAGGAAAAGTACATCAAGGTTGATCGTCTGGACATAATCCCAGGTGGATATATGCTTTTCTTCTCTTCGGCCAATAGAGGAGCTGATAATGACAACTATGCCGCACAGTTTAATGCAGAAGGCCAGCTAGTAGCAAGTTATGCAGCCGATGGAATTGATGCGGCTATGGTAGGGAAAGGCGGTGATGGCTCAGGAGGACACCAAATGCCAATCATAGCACTGAAAGGCAATAAGCTGTACTGGTTGATGCGATCCATTCCGCAAGGTTGGCAACAGGGTATACACTTTGATACGGACTACCAAGATTTGGGGACTTATTCTGTTACGACCACAACTACGCTGCGCAATGATGAAACGTTTGCTCTGGGCAATCTGGTGGTTATCGATATGGATGCAAAAACAATAAGCAATCAGGTTGCACCTGAAGAAGCGCTCATTGGGGCTAATCCAATGCTCATATTGCCTAATGGAAATGTACTGTTCAATGCCGTAGACATGGAAAAGAGCAGATACAAGAATCTATTCGTAACGGTAGAGTGATTGATAGAGAGGTCAGTTCATTTGGGCCCCCTTTTCACCAATTTCAACTAGAATTCTATAGCTATGAGAAAAATACTGTTCATCCTTTTGGGCGTAATTATGTTGCCTAATATGAGCCAAGGCCAGACCTGGACGGCCATCTACGATTATCCTATCCAGGATCTGGTATGGGATCAACCGAGAGTGGCCGTTAGTGCCGATGATAAAATTGTCGTAGGCATAGAAACGATACGTATCAATCGTCCCCTTGAGTTGACTACTGATGGGGGCCAAAACTGGACTACATTGGATGCTGACTTTCAGTATAAATATGCTGGTTTTGATGGGGCGGGCAACCTGTATGCCGTTTCCATGAAAAAGAATTCCGGTGTATCCACCAATTATACGGATTCGTTGCACTACATGGCTGCCGGACAAACCACCTTGCAGGCCATTGCCGATCTACCTAATAATGGCTTTAATCTGGCCCTGTACCACATCGATGGTGATGAAAACCTGTACACACTGTCTACCAATCTGAGTAGTAATTTGAAGAACCAATGGTTATTATACAAGAATGGTGTACCGGGTGCGGAGATCGAGACCCCTTTCAATGCGGGTTCATCTTCGCAACGAAGCATGCTGAAGACATCTACCGGTCGATATGTGGTTTCTACCTTCAATGATGGGGTGAAGTGGTCAGATGACGGGCAAACCTGGAACGATAACCAGGATAGTTATTTGGGTAACTCTACCTGGCTGCACCTGGTAGAAGCTGATAACGGTGACCTGTTCATGGGGGGTGCCGGATTTGCCCAATCCACAGATGGGGGCAACAATTGGTCTGGCGCCTCGCAGAGTATCAACCTGGTGGGTTTTGTAGAGAAGGCGGGTAACGGGATGCTATTTGCCATCTCGCCCTTTGGTGGAGCTTGGCAATCGAGTGACAATGGGGCTACCTGGGTAGAGATCACAGCGCTACCAGCCAGTGGTGCTGATATGTATGATTTTGCGGTGAGTGATAATTTTATGTACATCGCTGCAAAAGATTCAACCCTCTATCGTGCCGCACTTCCAGCGGTTAGTGCCGTAGAGGAAGCTACCCGCCATACGGTTCGGGTTTACCCCAACCCATCCAGCCATGCGGTGCATCTCACCCTGAAGCAAAGTCCATCCTCAAATTGGCAGGTGCAACTCATAGGTATCAACGGCCAATTGCTGCATCAAGCTAAGGTTGTTGGCCCCACCTACACCTTGGCAGACCGACTATTCCCGGATAGTGGTATGTACTTATTGTCGATACAAGATGGCGAAGGTCATACTATACAGCAAACCAAAATCATGAAGCTGAAATAGGCCTAGATTGGCAGTTGAATCTGAATGGTAACCCCATTCCCTGCGGAAGAGATGAGTTGGTAATCAGCGCCAATATCCCCCGCCCGTTGGCGCATATTGAATAGTCCGTAGTGATCATCGGCCTGTTGGACCTCGTCTGGCAGGCCGATGCCATTATCGGCAATGGCAAGGACCAGTCTGTTATCTGTTGCCGTAATGGAAATCCTGTAGGTGGTGGCCTTAGCATGCTTCAGCATATTCTGGGTGGCCTCTTGAATGATCCGTAGCAGGTTGAGGACTGCTGTAGGGCCCAGTTTACCCGGCTGCTGGATATCCCGCTCCACGGACCAATTCATGTCTTCTCCGAGATAATGCCGTAAAAAGGCTTCTACTTTATCTGCAAATTCATTCAGCTCAAACTTATCCTTATTGATGGCCCAGATCGTATCGCGTAGTAGCTGCATCGTAGATTGGGTAAATCCACGTGTTTGCTCAATGCGTGTCTGGCTAGCATCTGCCGGCTTAGTATCTAGTTGTAACGACAGAAGATCGAGGTCGGTGATGATGCGAGTCAGGTGGGCGCCTACATTGTCGTGCAGGTCTTTCGATATACGCTCCCGCTCTTGCTGGATGTGCTGCTGGATCTGAAGCTGGCGGATGGTCCGCAAATATTTTCTTCTATTGATGGCATATACCAAGCCTCCCGTCAGCAGAAGCAACAACACGAGCAGGAGTACCCGAAAACCTACAGTCTGATAAAAAGGCGGGTGTACACTGATGGGGATCGATAAGCCTGCCTCATTCCACAGCCCATCGTCATTAGCCGCTTTGACTCGAAAGGTGTAGTTACCGGCTGGCAGACTAGAGTAGGAGGCATACCTTTCATTGGCAGATCGGTATACCCATTCATCATCATAGCCTTCCAGCATGAATGCATATTGGTTTCTTGTAGCATTTTGATAGTTGAGTGCAGCAAACTGAAAAGTGATGGTTGCATCACCGGGGTACAAGTCAAGTATAGGTGTACCGGCAGAAGACGATAATCGCTCACCAAGGGAACCGGAGACATAGTTGATCGACAAGTCGGTAAGGACTACAGGCGGAATGAACGCGTTGGACCGGTATTGATTTGGATCGATCATGCTGATGCCTTTAGGGTTACCAAATAATAGTGGCCCGTCAGGCAGTTGACCATGAGACACCATGGAGAAATCGTGAAAGTTGAGCCCATTGCCTTGGTCTAAGTGGAAAAAAGTGTGATCGGCTGGCGAGTACACACTGATGCCATTATCGGTGCTCATCCACAATCGTCCAAAATCGTCTGGATACACGCTCCAAACATTATTGTTGATCAAACCATCATTTTCTTGAATGGGGGAGAAGGATTGGTGGGTAAAGTCATATTTCAACAGCCCTCCACCGAAAGTGGCTATCCATGCTACCGTGTCGGTCAGGTAGATGTGCGTGAGTTGGCCATTAGGTAAGTTGGGATAGGTATCGCTACCAGGTATTAATAGTCGGCTGGATAGCGTAGCCGTATCTAATGCTACAATACCTCTACTTGAGCCCATCCAGAGCTCATCACCTACAAAGTCCATCTGAATGATATACTGAAGATTTGGATCGTCTGTCAGGTCTATTAATGTGCCTGTCGATATTTGGTACTGATAGAGACCGCTACCTGAGCCCAACCAAAGTTGGTCCGGATTGGCGCCCGGTAGAATGGATCGTAAGGTCTGTACGTTTTCAGGCACCGCTATGGCTTGCCAGGTATCCCTTTTCTTATTGTACCGCAGAAGCTGTCCTGTTAGGGTGCCGGCCCATATTGAGCTATCCCTGTGGTGGTAAAGACATTGAATGGAAGAGTAGGGAAGGTCTTCTTCACTATACCAGCGAGTTTGTGGGGCTTTGTTAGCGAATGGGACAAAATCCTCCACCCAAAGAATACCTTTTGTGGTCCCGATCAATAAGTCGTCTTGCGCGTAGCAAATAGCTTGTACTTGCTCCTCTGGTAAAGTAAAGGGGAATTGCGTGTACTTATCAAAACGCTGTACCTGCGCCAATGCAGGCGTATAATAATTGATGCCTTGTCCGGTGCCTACCCAAATGCTGCCCTGATTATCAACCAATAGTTTGAGGCAAATTTGATGGCTGAGACTGTGCGGGTTGTCTGAATTATGGACCAGGTGGTCAACAATTTGTTCTTCTTCAGTGATGTAAATGCCTTGTACTGTAGCCCAAAGTGTGCGGCCGTCAGGCAGTACTGCGCGGTCTAGCATCATCGCTCGTGCGATCGACTGTAATGTTGGTACGGTAACCCATTCTGTATCATATCTTCTCCAAACGGCTTGTTGGGTTACTACGGTAAATCCTTCAGGGTGGTCATACACCTCTTGAATGATGGCATTGAATGTATCTGCAAGTGCAAAGTGTCCATCAATAAATTGATACAGCAAGCCGTCAGTGTATCCCCAAAGGGTATCCTTTACATACGAAAGTCGCTTCACCGTACGCAGCGTATCAATGGGGTAGGTGGTTGTGGTATGTGTATGCGGGTCAATCCTGAAGAAACTACTAAGGGTAGAGGTCCAAATAAAACCTGCTGAATCTTGTATTATGTCGTAACCAAACCAATTGGTTTCCGTCATTTGTCCCGGAACAGGCTGGTAGGTCCAAAAGGTGTCCATGGCGGGGTCCAGGCAGTTAAGGCCATTACGAGTATTGACCCAAATAAATCCCCGATCATCTTGAAGGAGAGCTTGAATATGATTGTTGCTTAGGGAAGCAGCATTGTCTGGTTCGTGCTTGTACACTTTAAATTGATACCCATCAAAGCGTGCCAGTCCATTTTGGGAGCCAATCCAGATGAACCCATCCTTGTCTTGTAGTAGTGCTTCACCTGTATTTTCAGGTAGTCCGTCACTAGTGGTCAGATGCTGAAAGCGATAATCTACCTGTGCTTGTCCAGCGAGAACGGTAAGGTAGAGACCGACCAGTAGCAACCCTAATCTTATACCAACACTTGCCCGCATGTCAACGTAATTCCAGCGTATAGATATCAGAGGCATGCCGCGGTATACCGAGCTGCTCGAAGGCACCACTTTCCGGTATTACCTCTCGGAAGTCGAATACGGTGCATGATTTGGGAAGGCCTTCAAAGACCAACAGCCCCGACCGTACTTTACCCGATTCTACGATCGACCAATCAGGGTAAATGGTCAGGTGCTCGATGTGCAAGAGCTTACTACGATGTTCACTGTGCTGATCGAAAAGGTAGGTGGTAGGCCAAATACGGTATTGCATAGGGCCATATGTCTTTAGGTGTACCAACACCATAGGTTGCGGGGCTACCTTTGCTTTCAGTTGTTCCACCCAGTTAGTATCTATTCTGGTTTTAGGGTGGATCGTTTCAGAAGAATCCATTCGGGGTTGAAGCACCATGGTTTAAATATAATAATTGAATATAGAAGGTTTACTAATTGGTTAGTATCGCCTGCTGTTTGGTAATACTGTAATAAAAAGAGTTGAACGTTAAAGTCTCTAATTGCTTGGTGAGGGTCAAATAGATAGAACTCTGTAAACGATCCTCTGTTAACCAGATTGACAGATCATTTTCTATGAAAGCAATTAGTTGTATCGGTTGTATTGCTGTAATGTTACTATCTCTCTTATGGAGCTGTGACCAAAAAAAGGAAAAGGTAAAAGAGGATAGATTTTTACTGCATACCAGCCGCGTGGGGCACTACAAGATGGTTGCCTTGCTGGATAGTCTGGACAAGGAGGCAGATCCGAAGCTGAATTACCACATGAACAAAGAGAGAGCGAGCTACTACCAGCAACAAGCAAAGAATGCGAGTGAGGTTGGTCAACACATTAATATGACTTTTCAATATGCACTGCAATTGATGTATGCTGCAGAAGTGGATCAAGCTATCCAGGTATTGGAAAGTCTGCTGCAGCAGTACAATATTAAAAAGGAGGTGGTCCCTGAAAATCTTAAGCCTTTGGTTGAGTATCTGGGTATTGCCTATTTAAGAAAAGGCGAATTGGATAACTGTGTGGTCAACCATGTCTCCACTTCCTGTATCGTTCCGCTGCACTCTTCCGCTCATCATATTATTCCAACCGGATCGGAGAAAGCCAAATCGATCTTTACCTCACTTTTGCAACAGTATCCCAATGATGCCGCATTAAAATATTGGCTCAATTTAGCCCACATGACATTAGGGGAATATCCTGGTGAAGTACCCAGGGCCTATCACATACCGCAGGACATTTTTGAGAAGGATGAATTTCCTTTTTTCATTAACCGAGCTACCGATTTACATATTGATGTAGACGGCATTGCCGGTGGGGTAGTCATGGATGATTTTAATAATGATGGCAGGTACGACCTGATGGTCAGTTCCTATTATTATGGTGATCCAATTCAGCTATTCTTACAAACAGAGTCGGGTTTTAAAGAATCCAGTATAGAAGCGGGATTGACGGGAATTACCGGAGGATTGCATTTGATGCTCACAGATTACAATAATGATGGGCATTCGGATGTGTGGATTATGCGAGGGGGCTGGTTAGGCAATGGAGGTAAGTTGCCAAATTCGCTTTTACAGAATAATGGCGATGGTACATTTAGTGATGTAACGCTGGAGACTCAACTACTTTCCTTCAATCCCTCACAATCTTCAGTGTGGGCTGACTTCAATAACGATGGTTGGCTAGATGTATTTGTGGCCAATGAGTCGGGACAATTTGTTGATGCGAATGGCCAAGGTGGATTACGTACATCACCAGTTAGTAACCCATCCCAACTATTCCTTAATCAGCAGGATGGCACTTTTACGGAAGTTGGTGAAGCCTGGAATGCTGATATCGTTGGTTTTATTAAGGGTGTAGCTATGGCAGACTATGATGGTGATGGTTGGGTAGACTTGTATCTTTCCAGGCTGGATGGGCCCAATTTGCTACTTCATAATGAAGAGGGTAAGTCTTTTGTAAATGTTGCCAAAGAAGCCGGTGTAACAGCGCCATTGGCCTCTTTCCCGTGTGCATTTTGGGATATTAATAATGACGGTTGGGAGGACTTATTTGTGGGGGGGTATGATGTGAATACCCTGCATACCTCACCGGCTGGAATGATAGCTGAACATACTGGTGATGGAGAAGTGACTTCAACCCCTAAAGTATACCTCAATAATGGTAATGGTACATTCAATGAAATGTCGAAGCAAATTGGGCTACATAAAAGCCTGTACGCTATGGGGTTAAACTATGGGGACCTTGATAATGACGGCTGGTTAGACCTGTATGTAGGAACAGGGACTCCAAACTTAAATGCTATAACTCCGAATAGAATGTTCCTCAATAAAAAAGGGGCCTCATTCGAAGAGGTGTCCAACGCTGGATTTGCCCATATTCAAAAAGGGCACGGTGTTAGCTTTGGAGACCTTGATAATGATGGTGATCAGGATATTTATGCGGTTATGGGCGGTGCCTACGAAGGTGACTATGCGCAAAATATACTGCTAGAGAACCCTGGCCAAGGCAACCATTGGCTTCGGCTGGAGTTGCAGGGCACTAAGAGTAATCGACCGGCTATTGGCGCAAGGGTAAAAGTTACTGTGAAATCTGAAGAAGCCAATAATCGCTCAATCTGGCAAACCGTGAGCAATGGGGCTAGTTTTGGTTCTAATTCACTACCACTAGAGATAGGTTTAGGTAAGGCTTCATCGATTGAAGTGATACAAGTATTTTGGCCTTCTGGCAAGGTGTCCAAATATGCAAAACCTATTGATATGGACAATACCTACAGCATCAGTGAAGGCGATGACACACTAACAAAAGTTGAATTGCCTAAAATAAAGTGGCCCATACCACAAGGGCATGGGCCACATCAGCATTGATCGTTTATCCTTTAGTTCAGCATAGGCTCGAAGTACCAGATGTTCCATACCCCACCACGATTTGAGCGGAAGTAAACCCTCTTACCATCTGCAGACCAACAAGGGCTATCGTCCCAGCTACCATTGGTCGTAAGCTGCGTTTTACCGGTACCATCAGCACGCATCATCCAAATATCATAGTTGTTGTTGCCCCTGGAGTCTTTTCCTTGATTGGAGGCAAAGACAACATATTTTCCGTCAGGTGACCATTTAGGCTGAATGCAAGAGTAGTCCAGGTTTTGGGTCATTTGGGTTTCCCCGCTGCCATCTGTTCCCATCATCCAAAGCTGTACAGGATTGAAGGTGCCACCACTTCCCTCATACTCTACACTTCTGTCCGTACGGGTAAACAAGATTTTTTCTCCATTTGGCGACACATGTGGAAAGGAGCCTTCTCGCAACTGTGTTGGCAAGGTACCGGAGGGAGAAACGGTCCAAATCTGAGGCTCATACGCACCATTGGGTAACGAAGTATAGGCCATGAGTTCATTGCCCGGAAACAAGGAAACGCCAAAATCTTCTGCGCTGGTATTGGTAATAGAAGTTAAACCGCCACCACCATTAGCACTCACGCGCCAGATGGTGGGATTGGGATTAATGCGATTAGAACTAAAGAAGATGTATTTGCCATCGTCCGTAAAGGTAGGGTAGAGGTCTATGTTATTACCAAACGTAATGCGTGTGCGACCAATACCACCAATAGGCTGTTTCCATAGGTTAGAGAAGGAAACGTTACCTTCCTCCAAAAACATGCTGTAAACCATAGCGTCACCGGCAGGCGACAGCACTGGCTCACCAATTTGAGTCTTTGGATCTTCGTTGGCCGTTACTTTGGTCACACTTTTAACATTCGGAGAGCGTTCGATTATCTCCAGGTAAGCTACGGAGCGCTTTACGGTCCGCTGCAGTTTGACTCCTTTATTAGTTTGCAGTGGCTCATAAGTGACCAGCTCGATTTCTACCGTCTCTTTCTTCTTCAGGTTGATAGCATAATTTACCTTGTCCTTGGGTTTGTGGGTAATTACTACGGTCGTATCCAGAAAGCCCTCTTTTTTTAGCGTAAAACGAGGGTCTACTGAGCCTTTGAATTTCAGTTTGGTCTGATAGGGCGTTGATCCTATTTCCTGGTTGTTCTGGTAGACTTTTGCCTCGCCCGGGGTCGAGGATAAGGTAATTTCCTTAGAAGGAGAACAGGCGGTCCATAAGGCAACGAAAGCGATCAAGGCAAGCCGCCATGATTGATTACATAGTTTCATCAAAAAAGCAATAAAAGTGAAAGAATCCAAAGATGCGGTAAGGAAGGCGTGTCAAATATACCAAGATTATGCTAGTGCCCTCTCCTAAAAAACCAGTTCGACCTGTTCACAATTATTAGCCGTAAAGTTCAGGGTGCCCGAGAAGTATTCGAATCCTGTGTCATCTACTACCCGAAAGGGAAAGGTCAGGTTAGTAGCTATCCCCAAGTCTTTCACCACCGTAACGGATCCAGGTGATTCGCACTCAGGTGCACCATTCCAAAATTCAGTCGTAGCAGAAGAACCCACCACTTCCCCGTCTACATAGTAGGTGAGAGCCGTTGCCTGATCAGCTTGTAGCGAATCTGCGGTAGTTTCATTGTACCAAAACACCACTTGTCCTTCGTAAGTACACGAACCATCATCAAGGGTAGCATCAGGATTAAATGTTACACTGTTGGGGTCCATACAACCCTCCACATCGGTACATCCAGTTGACAGCAGAGATAGGCCGGCTATGAGTAGGAAGAAAGAAAATAAACGATAAACCATAACTTTTCGCGGCAAGATCAGAAATGGAGCTGCAGTATTCTTAGCATTTAGGTGAATCGCAGTAACTAATCTGTGTAGTGCTGACCGGATACGGTTTATTGAAAATAAGCGGATAAAAAAGAAACCATTCCCTTTAACAAAAAAGGGTCACAGCGATAAGCTGCAACCCTTGTACCCGGAGTGGGACTTGAACCCACACGACCCTTACGGGTCACAGGATTTTAAGTCCTGCGTGTCTACCAATTCCACCATCCGGGCATAGTCAGCATTGGAGAAAATACTCCAATCTATATCTTTTATTCCGCAGGACTTCCTGCGTGCATTGCCTACCGAATCCGCCAGGGGTGGAGAAGGTAGGTCTACCCATTCCACCATCCGGGCATAGCGGAAGCAAAGATAGCACATTCCTAAAGTGTGCGGAATGATCCTGTAAAAAGTTCGGATAAAGATTAGGCTAAAAAGTGACGTAATTGCTGGGCCTGCCATTGCGTAGGACTCACACCTGCATATTTCCTGAAGGTACGCGAGAAGTAATTCAGACTGCTAAAACCACATTGATAACAAGCTTCCGTAATAGAGCATTTTTTGTACCGCAACAAGCGCTTGGCCATTTCCACGCGTTCGCGCAAGATGAATTGCACCGGGGTTTCCCCTAGTTCTTGTTTGAAGGCCCGAAAGAACTGGGCCCGTGACAGGTAGGCTTTCTTAGCCAATTCATCAATAGAGTGCTGTTGCGTCAGGTTTTTTCGGATATAACGGATCACAAAAGCCAGGCGGTTACGGGTGCTCAGCAAGTCTGTATCGGTCAATAACAGGTGCCGGGCATGCGTCTGCAGCAAGGCGGCAATCAATTCAAAAGTGGTGTTGGCAGCCCGCAACTGTCGACCATATTGTTGGTTGACCAATACTTGAATAAGTCGGTTCAGGCAGTCCTGAACCGCATCGCTGTTACACAGCCGAAAGTAATCTTGTGTCCATGTCCATTCACCATCATCCACTTTGGGCTGGAATTCATTTAGCCACTGCACCGTGTCTTCTATAAATCCATCATTGATCTCCAGGGCCAGACATTGTGTCGGGGTGTCGTGGGTGGCTTCAGGGAAATCGATGTACATCAATTCGGATGGGGCCATGATCAAACTTTCACCGGGCAAGAAGTCAAAGGAGTGATCATTGCGCAGGTGCATCCGCTTTTTACCGGCTATCATGCTGATGAGGGTAGGTGCATCGAATTGCAAATCAAAATCGGCAGCGGGCCTGCTGGTCTCAAAAACATTTAATACCGCATGGTCGGCAGCATGTGCGGTCTTGTGTTCTACTTCGGTGGTAGGGCGACTAAAAATGCGATGTTTCGCCTTGAGATTTATGGCATTCAGCATGTACGAATTATTACTATGCGTACAAACTACTCAAAATCACTGAACTATCCATCTGAAATGGACGATTACCCCACATTAATCGGTTAAATAATAGTCGCATGGTCCCAATTTGAGACTATTGTGCTAATCGATAAGAATATCGTTACGGCCGTCTACTGCCAGCACCCGCAAATTTGAACCGTTATCAAAACGTAAAGCTTATGTCAACAGAAACTGCAACTGCTCCGGGTACTGTAGTGACCCGGCCAACTTTCAAGCCCAAGTACGACAACTACATCGGGGGCGAGTTCACCCCTCCGGTGGATGGCGCCTACTTTGAGGTAGTAAGTCCTTTAGACGGCAAGGTGTTTACCGAAGTCGCACGAAGCAATCACAAAGACATTGAAAAGGCCCTTGATGCTGCCCATGCCGCTTTTCCTGCCTGGAGTACAACCTCTGCCACAGAGCGGGCAAATATTTTATTGAAAATTGCCGACCGGGTGGAGGAAAACCTGGAATACCTGGCTGCGGTGGAGACCGTAGATAATGGTAAGGCTATCCGCGAGACCATCAACGCTGACCTGGCTTTAGTGGTCGATCACTTCCGCTATTTTGCCGGTGCTATTCGTGCCGAAGAAGGCTCAATGGCAGAGCTCGATGCTACTACCGTTTCCATCAACGTTAAAGAGCCGATTGGTGTGGTGGCCCAGATTATTCCCTGGAACTTCCCACTGCTCATGGCTACCTGGAAAGTAGCGCCCGCACTGGCAGCCGGCTGTTGTACCATTGTTAAGCCAGCCGAGCAGACGCCCGCTTCTATCATGGTATTGATGGAGTTGATCGGAGACCTGCTGCCGGCAGGGGTACTTAATGTGGTAAATGGCTTCGGTCCGGAAGCAGGAAAGCCTTTGGCGCAGAGCCCAAGAGTGGATAAGGTGGCCTTCACCGGAGAAACCACTACCGGTCGTCTCATCATGCAATATGCTTCCGAAAACCTGAATCCGGTGACTATGGAGTTAGGGGGTAAGTCGCCTAATGTATTCTTCAAGTCAGTGATGGATGCAGATGATGCTTTCCTCGACAAATGTGTAGAGGGGGCGGTAATGTTTGCGCTAAACCAGGGAGAAGTGTGCACATGCCCTAGTCGTATTTTGGTACAGGAAGATATCTACGAGCCCTTTATGGAGCGTGTCATTGCCCGAACCAAAGCGATCAAGCAAGGGAATCCATTGGACAAAGAGACCATGATGGGGGCACAGGCCTCGGCTGACCAGTTTGAAAAAATCCTCAACTACATCGAGATCGGTGTTAATGAAGGAGCGGAAGTCCTCACCGGTGGCCGCCCGGCCAGTTTGAATAGCGGGTTGGAAAATGGCTACTACATTGAGCCAACTATCCTGAAAGGGCACAATAAAATGCGTGTATTCCAGGAAGAGATCTTCGGACCGGTCACTTCGGTAACTACCTTTAAGACGGTAGAAGAAGCGATCGAGATATCGAATGATACCTTGTATGGATTAGGCGCTGGTGTGTGGAGTCGTGATGCGCACGAGTTGTACATGGTGCCTCGTGCGATTCAGGCAGGACGTGTGTGGGTCAACTGTTATCATGCCTATCCGGCTCATGCACCATTTGGGGGCTACAAAAAGTCCGGCTTCGGGCGGGAAACCCACCTGATGATGCTGAACCATTATCGCCAAAATAAGAACATGCTTATTTCTTACAGCAAGGATAAGCTAGGATTCTTCTAAGCCACCTTTTACACAGTGTTTGATAGCCTCCACACCCAGTAGTGTGGGGGTTTTTTTCTCATCTAAATCCCATGCAACATGCCGTACCCTAGAATTGAAGCCACCGCAGAGGCACTGGAGCTAATAGCAAAAATTGAAAAAGATCACGGTCCGCTCATGTTTCACCAAAGCGGAGGATGCTGCGATGGCAGCAGTCCGATGTGCTACCCCAAAGGCGACTTTATCATCGGTGCCTCAGATGTATGGCTGGGCAACATAGCCGGCCACGATATGTACATGTCGGCAGACCAGTTCGAATACTGGAAGCATACCCACCTAACGCTGGATGTGACTAAGGGGAGAGGGGCCAGCTTTTCACTGGATATTCCCTATGGCATGCGCTTCGTGATCAAAAGCCGTTTGTTCACCGAGACAGAGTTGGCCGATTTGACCCCAATTCACCAAGGGCCTAAAGAAGAGGATGCTTCCTCACACAATTAAGATAGGTTTTGGGCTTTCTAATCTACTCAGTCCAATGGCTACACTGCCGAGTAGGGCAGAATGACCTTGTGCGCCAACTATGATCAGATCGACTTGTTGCTGCCGGCTGTAGTGGTCGAGGGTATCTACTACAGAATGCTCCTTACCATCTGTAAAGGTGCAGCCCGGCACAGGCTGTTCGAAAGTGTACTTTTCAAGGAAGTGGGTGAACTCTTTTTTGGCCTTATCCAGCATCGACCGGCTCATAGACTGTACCGGCACATAGGGAAAGTACACACTTGGAATGTGATAGATGTGCTGTACTTCCAGGGCATTATTCAGTTCTTCTTGCAAGGATAAGCCTATTTGGAGCGCAGCGGCACTCTGTTTGGAAAAGTCAACAGGCACGAGAAGTTTATCCAGCTTTTTGCGTGCCATTTCCGGAATCAGCAATACGGGTACCGGGCTCTGTCGCAGCATTTTGCTGTTGGTGATACCGCTACCATCATAATCTATTTTTTTACCCAATACCAGCAAAGAGGCGTTGGTTTCAACCAGGCAGTCTTTGATCGCCTCCATGGTAGAAAAGGCTTGCTTTACATGGATTTGCACCTGGTGCTCGTGCCCGGGCAACCATTCTTTTGCCTGTTCACCTAAAGCCTCTTTTACCACCTGGTCCAACGGTGCATCCAGTAAGGCCTCCATATCGTCATCCAGGTTGTATTTTATATTGTGGACAATATGCACTTCCGGTTCACCGGGCAAGGTATCCAGCCAAAACTTGACATACCGCATCAGCGCCTCGTCCATGGGGGTTAGGTCTACCGCTATCAATAGAGAAGGGAAAGTTGACATCAGGATTGGGTTTTATCGCGTTTTTCTATTAATTCTTTCAACGTAGCGCGATAGGATTGACGTTCCTTCTTGCTGTCTGAATCTTTCATTTCCTCCCGTTCGGCTTGTAACCCCTTGTAAAGGCTGTAGCACATCACAAATAGTAAAAAAGTAAAGGGTAATCCGGCACTAATCGTAGCCGTCTGCATAGCAGCCAGCCCTCCGCCAATGAGCAG
>CAJXXO010000032.1 GCA_913062655.1 uncultured Bacteroidota bacterium
CATCGTTCATAAATACCTGCACTTCCGGCCCTTGTTCATCTATAGCAAACGAGTCGGCAGAGCCGCCAATGATGATCGAGTCGAAACCATTGGCATCAAAAAAACCATCCTCCGCGTAGTAGCTCAGCTTTCCACTGCCAAAGTCGTAATTGATGTCCTTAGGTACAATAAACTGGAAGGAAAACTGTCCGTTGGTCACACTGGCCTTACCGCGATAGATGATATTCTTTTGCAAGGCAAAGTTGCGCTTGTTGCTTTGCGGATCATTCTCCAGTGTGCGTACGGTCTCTGTTTTATCGAAAATTGTGGGGTAGACCACGCCATTGAAGTTATCCATCCACTGCCCCTGCTGATCGAGCACCATCCCTTCTATGGTTACCTTTTCCAACGCTTTCAAGGTATCCCCATTGGTTACAAAAGGTTCGTCTTCAAAGCGGGTGGTCACCACGCCACCTCTTGGGTAGCCTAGTTTCATGGCCGGGTCCCCGATTAAGGCAAACTTTCGATTGTTGGCGCCTCCATTGACGCTGTTCTTAGCATGCAGCATCACTTCTCCCAGGGTTTGGAATTGGCCATTTACCGGAGAAAGAAGGGTGTCAAAAAGGGCATAGTTCAACCTATAGTTGGCATTACTATACACCAATCGAACTGTGGTAATCAGGGCTACAGCTCCACCATCCGGTTTTACGAGTAGGTACTCCCCGCCTGAGTTGCGTTGCGGGTTGTCATACCGGGTAAAGCTACAAGTGGCGGTGACAAATAGGGGCAGTCGGTCGAAGTTGGACCAGGCGGTCATTTCGTCAAAGGTGAGCACCTTCTCATGGGCCCAGCCCGCCTCTCCTCCGTGGCCGGTATAATTCATAATTAACGCTCCACTGAAAATCCGGGAATTGATAGCTGCATTTACCTGCGGATAGCGAGACCCGCCAGGCGTTGACACTTGCTCGAAAGCGTCAAAATAGATCTTGTCGACATTATAGACCGGGAAGTCGCGATTCACCACACGGGCAATGTTGTCCGCATCATTGATGTGTGTGTTAAAGTCTTCATCATCGGCCACGAATGAAATGGTGTTGCGCCAGCTACCAAGCGAAACCGGTTCATGATAATGAATGATCTTATCTACTATCGCCTCGGCCTGATCCAGGGTGGTGGCGACCAGGCGGCCAATACCGATATCAATATTCTGTGCCCCACGCATAATATCCGTACCCTCAATTGGATCAAGCATGCCAAAATAATCGTCAGAAGTGAAGGTGACAGAGCGGTCGAGCGTTTCGTAGCTCTGGTAGGTCGGCACAAAATTGTGATTATTTGACTCGGCAATTTGAATATTCTTGTAATCATAGGAGCCGTCACCGAAGAGTATGAGATACTGTGGCAGTTCTGCGTTGTTGGCCGCTCTTTCATAGAGCATACGCATCAAGTCTCGAATAGCTGTAATGTCTGTGGCGCCACTCGAAAACTCATTGTAAATCTTGTCGGTACGCACCACCGAAACGCTGTAGTTGTGCTGCTGGCGGTGAAAATCCGCCAAACGATTGGCAGCCGATTGAAAATCGGGGTGAGTAACAATCACCACATCCGGCTGCCCGATGGTGCCATGAATATCCTGGTTAGCCACTTGGCCACCTGCTTCTGGGGTATAGTACTGCTGCCCGTTGAAGGCTACAAAATGGCGCAAGGTTTCAGTGGTAGCGGTAAACTGATTGCCATTAACGGCCATTTGCACAGGCTGTATAGGGTCGGTTACATCCCAGACGGTAAGGTTATTGCCACTTAGGTTAAACTGCGTGACCGCTCCCGGAGCCACACTGCGGAAGTCAGCAAAATTGACCTGTCCATTTATGGGCTGGATGCTTCTCCGGGCGTTTACTGTCAGGTAGTCCAGCCATCCGGCCGACTCCGGATCGGCACCGCTGGGGTTAAAAGTGAGCTGTACTTGCAGGGTAGGGGTTGGGTTACTCACTTGTAAGGTGCGGTAGTCATCCCTGGCAAAGGTGTCATAATAGCGAATCCCTACCGTGGAAAAAGGTTTGTTCAACAGGGTGTTGCCATTCACCCGCACATTGAAGGACGTCTGCCCTGACAAAGAGCGACCAAGCAGGCCGGTGGAAAGATAGACGGGTGCACCGGCATCGAGGTTGGGAATGGAAAAGGTAAAGCTGCGGCTGGTCTGGGCAAAATCAAACTTTTCTCCATACCACATCCGGCCGGATTCTGCGGGGTTGACCAATTCCTCTTCGTGATAGGCCATGTAAGAGTAAGTGCTGGTGGTGTAGGTAGGGCTACCGGGACCGCTTTGTGTGGTTACACGCTTGCCCGGACTATTGCCTATGGTAAGAAAGTAAACGGCCTTGTCATCGTACAAGTGAGGCTGCTGATGAAATACGGGGATGGTGTTGCCCGCCACAGTAACGCTATCAACTTGCCTGGTCCACGGATCCGTGCCATAAAACAAAATGTAATCGCCCTGATCAAAGCTGCCGTCACTTTCCCCTACCACGCGAATGGCATTTTCTACCAGATCATCGTGGCGCGGATCACTGTTACGCTCAGGCAACATACCGCCACCATTGCCATACAGCCGAATGTTTCTGGGGTCAATATTATCGACATCTACGCCTAATGCCTGCAGAAAATCATAATCGATTCGGTGCACACCATCGTTGCGGGTGTAAACTTTGAACCACGATCCACTGGACAATACGGAGTTGCTGGCATAGTTCTGTGCCCCCCGTTGACGAGCCATTCGTTGATTGGAGGGGATGAACTGCACCTCGTAGGTAATGGAGGTTGCCCTTTCCAACAACCCGGTATTGGGATTTTTACGCAGTGGCAAAAGGGTGACGTGTGCAAAGGGCTGTTTTTTCTCTATCCCCAATTCGACTTTTGCGTCAAATGCCTCCGACACAGCGGAAACGTCCACATTCCGATAATTGCGCACCACTTCTGTCACCACATCGGTGATGGTGATGGAAAGGTCGCCATAACCTGGCAGCGCAAATCGCTCTTTCCAAACCGGCAGATGACCGCGCTGTGCGTCCATGGCCGCCCGCTCGAAGCGCAGAAAATACTGTATATCCTGCTCAGATAGCTGCTCCCTTACCGGCTCCTCCGACCATTCGAAGGTGCGGGTGTACTGGAAACTTTGTTGCGCCACCATCGTAATAGTGGAGCAGATAAGGACGATATATAAAAGATACTGCTTCATGATTCAGGTACAATTACCGGAATAGTTGTGTAATTTTAGCCGAACAAGGAACGTTGTCCAACCGTTCGTAGTACATTTTTCTCGCATCCATGTCGAATAATTTGCCCACGTACTTGTCTAAGATGCTAAAATGCGTGCTTTTGTTGCATGTAGTCTTCATTTTAGGGTCAAAAAATGGTTGGTCGCAGGATCCGGTCTTCAGTCAGTTCTATGCCAACCCTATTTACCTGAACCCGGCATTTGCCGGCACCACCAGTATGCCCAAGGTGCACCTCAACTTCCGTGATCAATGGCCTGCCTTCAATCATGCGTATGTATCCTATGCGGCCTCTTACGACCAGTACTTTGAGTCGCTCAACAGCGGTATTGGCGTACAGTTTATTGGCGATAATGCCGGTGGAGGCATTTACAATACGGTAGCTGTAGGCGCCATTTACAGTTACCAGATCAATTTTTCGGATGCCTTTGCGATGAAGGTTGGCTTGCAGGGCGACTTTCACCAAAAGAGTCTGGACTTCAACAAACTCTTGTTTTACGACCAGATCGATCCGGTGACCGGTTTTTACGATCCGGGCAACAATCTAAACCCGACCGGAGAAACGGCCCCATTTGATAATAACGTCAGCTACCTGGATGTGCATACCGGAGTTTTGGCTTTTACAGAGCGCTTTTTCTTTGGTGGTTCGGTTCGGCACCTTACCCAACCGGTGGAGTCATTTGGTACCGATTTCAGCGCTCGCCTTCCCATGCGCTATACCGTGCATGCCGGGGCAAGACTGGGCGATTTGGAGAATTCGAGCAATAGTGTAACCCTTTCGCCCAATATCATGTATACGCAGCAGGATGCGTTTCGGCAGCTCAATGCAGGTAGTTATTTGAAACTTGGATACATCATGGGCGGTTTATGGTACCGTTACAATGTCAACTATTCCGATGCTGTCATATTTTTATTGGGCGTGCAAAAGAGTATGTTTACGTTTGGATACAGCTATGATTGGACACTGATGGACCTGGGTGGACAGACCGGAGGAACGCATGAATTGTCCGTCATTTTGAATTTTGACGATTTAGAAAATAATAACAGCAGGCGTTCGTTATATGAGTCGCTTCGCTGTCCCTCACTGTTTTAACAGTGTGTGGCCATTTAAATTTTTATATTTGCCAGTCTCTAAACAGAAATCCCTCAAGATGAAGATGAGATTTCCCTTTTTATTGTTAGCCGCAGCCGCTTTTATCGTGGTAGGTACGGCTTGTAACAAAGAGCGCTCATCCGTGACCAATTGGAAGTACAATGACTCCAAGTGGGGCGGATTTGAAGTCGTTGATTATCCAGGCCAATCTACCGGCCCTAATCTTGTATTGGTACAAGGCGGTACGTTTGTAATGGGTAACACGGAACAGGATGTTACCTATGAACACCATGCGCAGCCGCGTACGGTTACGGTTTCCTCTTTTTACATTGACGAAACAGAGGTGGCCAACGTGCACTACCGTGAATACCTGTACTGGACCAAGCGTACGTTTGGTGCCGACTTTCCTGAAGTGTACTACGAAGCCCTACCGGATACCCTGGTATGGCGCGAAGAGTTGGCCTACAACGAGCCGTATGTGCAGTATTACCTGCGCCACCCGGCTTACAACTACTATCCTGTAGTGGGTGTGAGCTGGCTGCAAGCGCGTGAGTTCAGCAAGTGGCGTACCGACCGGGTGAATGAAATGTACCTGATCGAGAAAAAGGTATTGGAGCCCAATCCGAGTCAATACAATGAAGACAACTTCAATACAGAAGCCTATTTGCTAGGACAATACGAAGGCAATACCCGTAAAAACGGATTGTTGAAAGACTACAATCCTGATGGCACCGGTGAGCGGAAGGCAAAGATGGAAGATGGTATCATGCTACCCGATTATCGCCTGCCTACCGAAGCAGAATGGGAATATGCCGCGCTGGCTATTTCTGGCAACCACGTAGGGGATGATCAGGAGATGTACAGCCAGCGAAAGATCTATCCCTGGAATGGTAATACCTTGCGCGAAACGGAGCATGGTGGCTGGCAAGGCGACTTCCTGGCTAACTTCAAGCGGGGCCGTGGTGACTATGCTGGACTGGCCGGCAACTTAAACGATAACGCTATCATTACTGCGCCTATCTATTCGAATATGCCGAACGACTTTGGCTTATTCAATATGGCCGGTAACGTAAGTGAGTGGACAGCCGATGTGTACCGTCCGCTGACGTTCGAAGATATGCAAGACATGAACCCTTACCGGGGTAATGTCTTCAAGCAAAAGATTCTGGATGAGGAAGGTCGCCCGATTCAGAAAGACAGCCTCGGCCGGATTCAATACGAGGTGGTTAAACGTGAAGACGCAGTAACCCGCAGAAATTATAAGCGTGGTGACGTGATCAATTACCTGGATGGTGACTCCACCTCAATGGCGCAATACAACTATGGCAGAACAACGTTGGTAAGTGATCAGACACGTGTGATCAAGGGAGGTAGCTGGGCAGACGAAGCCTACTGGCTGGCACCCGGCTCTCGTAGATACCTGGAAGAAGACCAGGCGCTGGCCACCTTAGGTTTCCGTTGTGCTATGATTCGCCTTGGTGGTGATGTGAGCAATGAAAAGCCCGGTGGAAATCAGTTTAAGCAAGCTGAGAAAGTGCGAAAAAGAAATGCCAAGAAACGTAAGCTGAGATAAACTGACTGCTAAAAGACTGAAAGCCACTTCATTGCGAAGTGGCTTTTTTTGTGTCTTTACTTGCAAAAAAAAAGAAACTCATATATTTAGAAAAAACAAACCCTAATGCTATGAAAGAAAATAGTCTTGTACTCATTGGAGTGCTTGTTATTTCACTTTTATCCTGCGAATCTGATGTAGCTAAGCAAGTGGACCAAAAGGCAGATAGAGGCCACGAAGTGGAGATGCAGGCGCAAATGATTGACCAAACCTCCATTACCAAGAGTGATTTCAGTAAATTCATGTACCATCCGGACGACCACTCCTTTGATGAAGTTGATGCTTATTATCGTGACAATTGGAGCATGCAGGAAGGTGTTCCCATGAACCACAATAACCACAGCATCGCATTGTGGATCATTGCCAAAAATTATGGCCTGGTGGATCAACCCTCAGCAGTAATCCACTACTATGTGAATGAAATGAGACAACTTGACTGGTTAACGACAAGTCTGGTTCCTTACTTCAAAGAAGCTGTAATGGCACTTGAGCCCGAAATAGGTGCTGCCGCAGTTGATGACCTTATACAAGAGCAAAAGAAGAAAAATGAGCAAGGGGTGGCAAAGTATAATGAGATAGACCCTGCATTCGTCAGCGAGTATAAGCTTATTAACAACCAACTAAAGCGATAGCTTATTCGCCTACTTTCCAAAAAGGCTGTCTCATGCTGAGGCAGCCTTTTCTATTTTTGGCGTATGAAAATGGCAGAATTGTACCGCATTTTTCTTTCCGGCAATGGCCTTTCTACAGACACCAGAAGCCTGGCCCCCGGACAACTGTTTCTGGCCCTAAAAGGCCCTCGATTCAATGGAAACGACCACGTACAGGCGGCTTTCGATAGCGGAGCAGCCGGAGCAATAGTGGATGAGCCACAAGGGGTGGTAAACGACCAATGTTATCGGGTTGAGGATGCATTGGCTACCTTGCAAGACCTGGCCCGCCACCACCGCGAGCACCTCAACCTAACGGTAATTGCCATCACCGGCTCCAACGGCAAGACCACCACCAAAGAGCTGGCACAGGCCGTGATGCAATCGCACTACCACTGTTTTGCTACCAAGGGCAACCTGAACAATCACATCGGGCTGCCATTGTCCGTTCTCTCGCTACAGCCTGCGCATGAATTTGCCATCCTGGAATTGGGTGACAACCACCCCGGAGAAGTGGCCCTCCTCAGCAGCATTTGTCAGCCTCAATATGGCTTGATCACCAATGTCGGCATGGACCACCTGGAAGGATTTGGTACGATGGACGCCAACATTGCCGCTAAGAAAGAACTATTCGACTACCTCGCTGCTCAGGAAGGCACAGCTCTCATCAATCCCACACTACCCTATCTGCCGGAGATGGCCAAAGAAATACCGCGGCAGGTACACTATGGCGAAAAGAATAGCTTTGCCACGCAAGGTGAGCTCCTATCGGCTAACCCCTTTGTAAAGCTTCGATTCAAAGGAAAAAAAGGCCACTGGCATACGGTACAAACACATCTCATCGGTGCCTATAACTATCAAAATGCATTGGCAGCCATCGCCATTGGCCAACAATTTGACGTACCTGATGAGAAAATTGCAGAAGCTTTGGCGGCCTATGTTCCCAGTAACAACCGCTCGCAGATCGTAAAAAAGGACGGGTATCAAGTACTGCTGGATGCCTACAACGCCAACCCCAGCAATGTAGAGGCGGCACTGGAGAGCTTTGCCAGAATTGAAAGTCCTAAAAAAGCCATTTTACTAGGCGATATGCTGGAGCTTGGCCGCTTTGAGGCGCCTGAACACGAAAGAATTGCGCACTTGGCGCAGCAGTTGCAGCCGGATGTTTTGGTATTAGTGGGGAAAGCTTTTGCACCCACAGCGAAACGACACCACATCCTCCACTTCGACACAGCCGCAGCGGCTAAGGCCTGGTTTCAGCAGCAAGACTGGTCCGGCTACTGGCTGCTCATCAAAGGTTCACGAGGTATAGCCATGGAGACGCTACTCGACTAAGCCAGCTTCTCAAAGGCCTGTAGCCAGCGTGCCGGTATTTCCGCCTTCATCGCCTCTTCGTAGTCGGCATAGCTGCAGGGCACCAATTGATGGCGCTCGTACTTCTTTTCCTCATTCGAAGGCACCTGCATCCACCAGCGACCACTGCGTTTGCTCTTCCAAAAAATGATCGCATATCCGGCATCCTCCATCTCCACCGTATACTTGAGGAAATCTTTATCATTGACAATAGGATACTCGTTGGTGCGATTGTAAAAACCATCCACAAAATACCAGATCATATGCGCGATCACCTGTGCCGTCTGGTCATTGCTGTCGTATTCCGGATTGTATTCGTAGAAACCAATCGAACTCAGTTTGTCGGTAATACCCGCATACCGCGCGATCTGACACCCTTCCTCTCCATAAAATCCATGTGGGGTGGCGTTACGCTTACCTGGGGCATCGCATTGCTTGAGTGCAGCAATGTCGAAACTCAGCATATCGGCATCACGAATGATGGGCTCCACCTCCTCCATATCTTCCCGTACCTTACCTACGCGGTAAAATTCAAAATACAACTTCTCCAGCGTGGCAATATCATCTGGTGACACAAAGTAGGACTGGTAGCCCACCTGGCTAAAGTTGAACAGGTAATTGGGCGTTTCGGTGAAAATGCGATATAAGAAAGACTCCGAATCGATCTGGTCTTGTTGCTTGTAGATGTTGATCGTTTCGTCCACCACCGCCATGTTGATCACCTGGTCGTTGCGGGCGTAGCCGAGGTATTGGCCATACGTAAGGTCATGTCCACCACCCAGTATTATTGGAATGATATTCTTTGGGATGAGCTCGGAGACAATTTGCCCTACTGCCGCATAAGTATCGGTGAGGGTAGCGCCCGGCAGGATGTTTCCCAGATCGACCATCTTCAGGGGGTGAATACCCTTATCCAGTCGGTATAGGTATTCCCTCACCTTATCCGGTCCCGCTGCACAGCCTTTATTTTCCACCGCTCCGCGGTCATCCACTACACCAATCAACGCCAAGTGAGCCGCCTCCCATTCGGGAAATGCCGCCTCGGTGTGGATGTCGATGTGGCGAAAGATTTGATTATCCAGAATGCGGTGCCCCTTCAGTAAGAGGCCAGGATCAATGGGCGACAATATCTCTTCAAACATAATGTGGCTTTTCGCGCTAAAAATACAAGAATTGCCCACCCGCAATAGGCTGATATATACACCATTGGGAGCGGCATTGTATAGGGGGCATTTGTTACCTTTGCGCGGTATCGAAAAAAGCCCGCCTAGCGATGGAGAATTTGCTGGAACAATTCAAGCAACGGAAGCCCACAATTGTATTTGAATGGCAAGATGACGAAACCGAGGCAGAAGGCTGGGTGGTCATCAACTCTCTGCGCCATGGTGCTGCCGGTGGCGGTACCCGTATGCGCAAAGGCCTCAATAAACACGAGGTAGAGTCCCTCGCCAAGGTGATGGAGATCAAATTCACCGTATCCGGCCCCCCGATAGGTGGTGCCAAATCGGGCATCAACTTCGACCCGGCTGATCCTCGGAAGAAGGATGTGCTGAAGCGGTGGTACAAGGCCGTAACACCTTTACTCAAAAACTACTACGGTACCGGTGGCGATATGAACGTGGATGAGATCAAAGAGGTAATTCCGATTACCGAGAGCTTTGGCTTATGGCACCCACAAGAGGGTGTGGTGAATGGTCACATTCAGCCCAAAGAAAGCGAAAAGATTCACATTATCGGTCAACTTCGCCAAGGGGTATCCAAAAAATTGGAAGACCCCAAGTTTTCGCCCAATATCAAAATGGACTACACCGTAGCCGACATGATAACCGGCTATGGAGTAGCAGAGGCGGTACATCACTATTACGATGTATACCACAATACTACTGCTGACAATAAGCGTGCTATTATCCAGGGTTGGGGCAATGTCTCGGGCGGAGCCGGCTACTACCTGGCCCAGCAGGGGGTCAGGGTTGTAGGCATCATCGACCGTGATGGTGGATTGATTAACCCGGAAGGCTTTGACCTGGAACAGATCAGAGCGTTGGTTAACACGCGCAACGGCAATGCTTTACAGCACCCCGATATGTTGTCGTTTGATGAAGTGAATGAAAAGATCTGGGATGTAGGCGCTGAGATTTTCATCCCCGGAGCAGCTAGTCGATTGGTTACCAAAGATCATGTGGACAGGATGGTAGCGCAGGGGCTTGAAGTGATCTCGGCAGGCGCCAATGTTCCCTTTGCTGATCAGGACCTCTTTTACGGTCCTACCGCTGAATTTGCCGATGCTCAGGTATCCGTCATTCCAGACTTTATCGCCAATTGCGGCATGGCCCGTGTATTTGGCTACCTGATGCAGTTGGATGCAGAAATTAGTGATGCGGCCATCTTTGATGACGTATCGCGCACTATAAATCACGCCATGCACGAGCTGCATGAAAACAGCAGCGAATCGCGCCATATGACACAAAAAGCATTGGAAGTGGCATTATCCAAATTGATTTAATTCTTTTCTATACCCATCATGAAGCAACTACTACTGATACTCGGTCTGACCCTAGCCACCTTTGTTGGACCGGCTTCGGCCCATGCGGCCACAGCAAGTGACGCACCGCAACAAGAGCAGGTTCACAGCGACAGTGGAGAACAGGCTGAAGAAAACCATGCGGCAGCAGACCACCACGAAGATGAGGCACACGGTGCAGACCATGGACACTCTCCTGCACCCTGGTCGGTGGCTCCGTTTATTATTTTGCTTTTGATGATTGCCACAGGGCCCCTCTTCTACGCGCACTTTTGGCACAAAAACTATCCGATCATCGCCATCATACTAGGCACTATTACGGTGGTATACTACCTCGCTTTCCTGGGTGATGCCCACCATCCCATACACGCCTTTTTTGAATATTTCAGCTTCATAGCGCTCATCGGAGCTTTGTTTGTCGCTTCGGGTGGAATTCTCATCAAGGTTGATAAAGAAGGTACTCCCATGGCCAATGTGGTATTGTTGGTGATTGGTGCCGCACTGGCCAACATTATCGGTACCACCGGTGCGTCCATGCTATTGATCCGTCCCTTTGTACGCCTGAATCAACACCGCGTAAAGCCCTACCATATTGTGTTCTTCATCTTTATGGTGAGTAATGTGGGTGGCGTATTGACGCCTATTGGCGACCCGCCCTTGTTCCTGGGTTTCCTGAAAGGAGTACCCTTCTTCTGGACTGCCACGCACCTGTGGCCCAAGTGGATATTTGGCATAGCCCTGCTCTCCATTATCTTCTATTTCGTTGATCGAAAAAACCACGCCATGGCACGGGATGCTGCGCCTACCGAATACAGTGGTAAGATACAGGTCAAAGGGGTGCGCAATGCGATCTTCCTGCTGGTTACCATCATTGCCGTATTTATGGATCCTAACGTAGTAGATTGGCTACCTGGCATTTTGAATAACGAGGCCACGCACAGTTGGTCCATTGGCGCTATGGCCAGCCTGAGTCCGGAAGCAGCCGCCAACACGGCAGCCTTCTCCTTTATCCGCGAATTGATCATGATTACTGCTGCTGTGCTGGCCTTCAAGACGGCCGATAAGGAATGCCTCAAAGGCAATGAGTTCGACTTTGAACCGATCAAGGAAGTGGGCTTTCTGTTCATTGGCATTTTCGCCACCATGATGCCGGCCTTGCAACTGATCAGTGAATTTGCCAACTCTGATGGCGGCCAAAAACTGGTGAATACCGACACGCTGTACTGGTTTACCGGTATGCTTTCCGGGGTACTGGATAATGCCCCGACTTACCTGAATTTCCTGGCAGCCGGTATGGGTAAACTAGGACTGGATATCGGTGCACAAGCTGATGTATTGACGTACACCACAGATGCAGTTAAAGAATTGATGGCGATCAGTGTGGGTGCCGTATTCTTTGGCGCCTTTACCTATATTGGTAATGCCCCCAACTTCATGGTGAAGTCGATCGCTGAACAGATCGGTATCAAGATGCCCTCTTTCGTGGGTTACATCGTACGGTACTCTATTCCGATCCTGATGCCGGTATTGTTGCTGACCTGGTTGGTGTTTTTCTTTTTGTAAGTAAGCGTTAACCCAAAATAAAAGCCCTGACAAATTGATTTGTCAGGGCTTTTTTCATCATCCTCAAATTGCTTCGTCTTACTCTTCGTCAATCAGATTAACGCTACGCTGTATGAATTGCGACAGCTTCTCTCCTTTCAGCAGGCCTTGTCCCAGCAAGGCAATGTCGATCAATTGCTGCGTGATGTTTTGTTGCTTATCGCCCTCGGCTTGCAGTAGCTTGTTGATTACCGGGTGATTGGTGTTCACCACTAAATTGTAGGCATCCGGCATTTGGCCCATAAAGCTGTTGCCACTCAATTGGCTCATCTCTTTCATCCTACGCATCTGCTCGCTCTGTGTGATCACCACCGGCTGATCCTCGGTGCTCATCGGCTTCAACTCTACCGTATAGGTATTCTGATCGCCCAGTGAGCTTTCAAACTGCTTCTTCACCGTTTCCTGCTCCTTTTCGGTCAGCAGCGAAGTGGCCTCTTCGTCTTTCTCAATCAGCTTGTCCACCGTATCCGCATCTACCCGCTTGAAGGTCCACTTGTCGTGCTTTTGCTCTATCAAACCCATCCAGTGCGGATCGATCATGGTATCCATCTCCAGCACTTTGTAGCCTTTCTGCTTTGCACCGGCTATGTAGGAATACTGGTTGTCCTTGTCTGTAGTGTAGAGCGATACGATATTTTTGTCCTTGTCGGTCTGTGCTTCTTCGATCGCCTTTTTCCACTCTTCAAAAGTGAAGTGGTTGTTGTCGATATCTTTCAGTAGCGCAAACTTCTCTGCCCGATCGACAAACTTCTCATCACTCAGCATGCCGTACTTCACAAACAAGCTGATGTCGCTCCACTTTTCTTCGAAGCTCTCGCGTTCGTTTTTGAAGAGCTCTTCCAACTTATCGGCCACTTTCTTCGTGATGTGGCTATTGATCTTCTTCACATTCGGATCGCTCTGCAGGTAGCTACGGCTTACATTCAGCGGAATATCCGGTGAGTCGATCACCCCATGCAATAATGTCAACCACTCCGGTACGATCTCCTTCACTTCATCGGTAACGAATACTTGATTGCTGTAAAGCTGAATCTTGTTTTTCTGTACCTCGAAGCTGTTGTTCACTTTCGGGAAATAGAGAATGCCCGTCAGCTTGAAGGGATAGTCTACATTGAGGTGGATCCAGAACAACGGTGGCTCTGAGATCGGGTACAACTCGCGATAGAAGTCTTTATAGTCCTCATCGGTCAGATCGGCCGGAGCCTTGGTCCACGCGGGAGTGGTGTTGTTGATGATATCCGGTTTTTTGACCTTCTTTTCCTTGTCGTTCTCGTCTTTTTCAGTCACCTCCTTTTCACCAAACTGGATCGGCACCGGCAAGAACTTGCAGTACTTGTTCAGCAGCTCTCGAACACGGTATTCCTCTAAAAACTCCTTGTTCTCGTCATTGATGTGCAGAATGATCTCCGTACCGCGCTCTTTCTTGTTGTCTTTGCTGATGCTGTACTCCGGATCGCCTTCGCAGACCCACTTGACGGCTTCGGCCTCGTCCTGGTAGCTCAGCGTTTTGATCTCCACCTTGTCGGCCACCATGAAGGAGCTGTAAAAGCCAAGACCAAAGTGCCCGATCACATTCAGGTCGTCCTTGTATTTATCCAGGAATTCTTCCGCAGAAGAGAATGCGATCTGATTGATGTACTTCTCTACCTCATCCTTTGTCATGCCGATGCCCTTATCGATGACATGGAGGGTTTTTTGCTTCTTATTGATCTTCACCTCGATGGTGGTGTCGCCCAGTTCGCCATTGGCATCTCCGCGGTTGGCGATGGCGGTCATCTTTTGGGTGGCATCCACCGCATTGGAGATGAGTTCGCGCAAGAAGATCTCATGATCAGAATAGAGAAACTTCTTGATGATGGGGAAAATATTCTTGGTTTCTACGTTGATGGTACCTTTCGCCATAGTTGTACTGTTTTCGTCCACGGGCATAGGTCAAAGGGTGTGCCAGTCGGACAAAGCGTGCCAAAATGACAAGTGGCTGTAAATGTTGCAGACGGTGTGGCAGGGAAGCAACTATAGCTGACGAAACAATCTCGCCATGAGAATCACAAAACGCCCTACCGTCATGCTGATGGAGGGCGAACGCAATATTCAATTTTGATCAAAATGT
>CAJXXO010000033.1 GCA_913062655.1 uncultured Bacteroidota bacterium
AGCAGAGTACCGGCTGCGTACACGTGCCGGCCAATACCGGTGGATACTCGATCGCGGCCAGGTACTGGAGCGAGATGAAGAGGGTAATGCGGTCCGCGCAGCGGGTATACATCAGGATATCCAACACCGCAAGTCAGTGCAGCAATCCCTGCAAGAGCGTACAGAGGAGCTCAAGCGCATGAATCTCGAGTTGGAACAGTTTGCCTACATCACCTCTCATGATGTTCGAGCGCCTATGTCCAACTTAGTCGGTTTGGTAGAGCTGATCGACCTCAACAAAGGCGATTCCACCGACAATGCGCAAATCCTAAAAATGATCCGCTCCAGCATTTTGGACCTGCAAAAGAGTCTGGACAATGTCGATAAAATCCTGACGGGTACCGGACTCATAGAGGAAGAGCCAAGAAAACTCCGCCTGCAGCGGGTGTTTGAGCAGGTGACCAAAGGATTTGCTTCCGAAATAAAGGAGGTTAACGCCACGATTGACTACGACTTTTCAGCCGCCCCTACGATTACCTACCCGTATTCGCATATCCAAAGCTGTTTTGTTAATTTACTTTCCAACGCCATTAAGTACAGATCTAGTGATCGCAAATTGGTCATCGCAGTCAAGTCCTTTACTACTAATGGGGGGGTAAACATTATGGTGCAGGACAATGGTATAGGTATCGATTTGACCCAATATGGCGACCGCATATTCCAGATCCACGAGCGCTTCCATGCCAAAGAATATGGCAAAGGACTCGGCTTGTTTATGCTGCGTAAGCAGCTCAATTATATGGGTGGGCAAATAACGGTGGAGAGCATGCCGGATAAGGGCACCACCTTCATGCTGCAATTAAAGGAACAGAAATCAGACCCCCTATGAAAAACCCCGTTCAACGTGTAATGGTGGTTGATGATGACGAGATCAATAACTTCCTCTGCCGCAAGGTAATTGGTATTTACAATGCCAATACGGAAGTGAACACCTTTATTGAAGCCAAAACGGCTTTGGAATACCTGAAGGAGAAACGTTCGACCCCTCATGCCCTGCCTGACCTCATCATGTTAGATATCAACATGCCGATCGTTAGTGGTTGGGAGTTTTTGGAAGCCTATCAAGCGTTGACCTCCTCCATTGAAAAAGACATATACATTGCCATACTCTCTTCCTCTGTCTACCAAAAAGACCGGGAGAAAGCGAGTGCCCACTCCTCCATTCGATCTTACGTGAGCAAACCGCTTACCCTGGAATCGTATAAGCAATTGATGGACAACCTCACTACGACAATATCTCCCTCTTAGCTCGCTGATATAGCAATTATTCGTTAATTTTCCGTCCTACTTGACGATATGCCCGATCAGCAAACTATATTATTTGTCGATGATGATGAGATTAGCAATTTTGTTAGCGTTAAGACAATAGAAGACGCCCGCATTGCTGATCATATCTTATCCGTAACCAGTGCTCGTGAGGCCCTGGATCTTATTCAGGAAGGCATTAATGGCCAGGGGCTGTACCCTGACCTGATCTTTCTGGACATTAACATGCCGGTAATGTCCGGCTGGGATTTCCTGGATGAATACCGGAAGATGAAGGACGAATTGCCTCGTCCCATCAAGATCATCATTCTCACTTCGTCCGTCTACCAACATGATAAAGAAAAGGCGAGCACCTACCAGGAAGTGGATGATTACACGCTAAAACCGCTTTCCATATCCGACCTGCGCATTTTTAAGGAAAAATACCTCTAAGGGATGGTGACCCATGTGGTATTGGGTGGATCTGGATTGGTGGGCCATTACCTGCTCAAGGCATTACCTTCTGCTTTTCCAGGCGATCGCATCATCGCCCTGGCCCGTTCCTCATGGCAAGCGCCCGAAGGGGTGGAGGTGCGCACCATTGACTTTACCCACCTGCCACAGCAGGCGTCCTTGTTTGCTGCCGCTTATGTATACATCGCACTGGGCACTACCATGGCTAAAGCAGGGAGTAAAGAAGCCTTTCGGTATGTGGATTATGAGCTGGTAGTACAAGCGGCCCGGTTGGCGGCCCAACAGGGAGCCATGCAGCTTCATGTGGTTAGCGCTATAGGGGCCAATAGTCGATCGAAGTTCTTTTATAACCGGGTGAAAGGCGAAATGGAGGATGCCTTACAGCCATTAGCCATCCCTTCGATCTATTGCTATCACCCTTCCATACTCGATGGTCCGCGACAAGAAAGACGGGTAGGTGAGCAAACCGGTCTGCAGGTGATGAAGCTGTTGGCGCCACTTATGGTTGGCCGCCTGCGCAATGCACGTCCGATACACGCCCGGCAAGTGGCGCAGGCGATGGTGCATTATGCCAATACACCGCAGCCGGGCTATCATGTCATTTCTTCCGCCACCATGCAGCGTATTTAGTTTCGCACCAATCGGGCCAGGAAATGGCCATCTTCTGCCTGAAATATCAGGTGCATCCGCCATCCTGCTGCCATAGCCGCCTGTTCCAATAATTCGGGGTCGGCATACAACCAGTCAAAGGGCGGACTCCATTCTTCATCAAAAGCCATCCTATAGGTGAGAATACCAAAATAATCAGGGTGGAGATTGCGCTTTTCGATTTCGGACACATTACTGCGGAGGTCGGTGCTGTCCAGCAATACTTGTCCTCCGGGCGCGAGCAATTGGTCGCACTGGGCAAAGAAGTCGGGTAAACGGTCGGGATGGGCCACAAAGCCGATCCCATTCATCATACATAACAGGGTTTGATACCGGGTGGGTGGGTGGGCCCAAAAGTCGCCATGCACCACTTGTTGGACACCTCTCTCCCGCATGATTTGTGCCATCCCTTCCGACCATTCGAGTGCTACTACCTCTATATCCATGTCCTGCAACACCAGGCTATGGCATCCGCTTCCTGCCCCCACATCGAGTACCGGCCCACGGGCCAGCGATAGGGCATATAGCTCTGCCTGCGGCATATCTTCCATCGTACGGAAGTAGATGTCTACCGGCACCTGTGTAGTGCCCAGTATACTTTCTATGGTCAATTGTGCCGTTGACTCCCCGGCCCAATAGGCCTGCATTGCCCGTGTTTGTGGCGTCCAATTTGCTATCTTCACGACAGCAAATTACGGTAATACCGCACTTCAATCCTAGCCATGCGTTGGATCCTCTTCAGTATTCTCACCCTCTATTTTCGACAATGTGGTGGTCAAAACATTGCCCCACAGCGGCTGACGGATTTACCCGCGGTACTTAATGAAAGTTCCGGCCTTGTAGTACGTGAGGGGAGTCGATTCTGGTCGATCAATGATAGTGGTGGCGAACCGGTGGTATATGGCTTTGATGCCCAAGGTCAACTGACCGATTCTGTGCGATTGCCTGGTAGCTCCAATGTCGACTGGGAAACGCTCACTTTCGACCGGACCAATGAAAGGCTTTTTGTCGGTGATGTGGGCAACAACAGCCAGGCAAGACAAGATCTCGCCATTTACTTTATGGACTGGACAGGTGATACGCTTGCAGGACCGGTACACACCTTACGATTTGCCTACCCGGATCAGCAACAATTTCCTGCTGCCGACAACTTTGACTGCGAGGGCATGGTGTATGCGGGGGATAGCTTGTATCTTTTCTCGAAGAATCGTCAACTCGGTCCAAACGGCTTTACAAAGCTCTACCGGCTGCCGGTTGATACCGGTTTTCATGTAGCTACGTTGATAGATAGCTTTTTGACCCAGTTTCCCATTACCGGTGCTTCCCTGTCACCAGATGAGGAGCAGGTAGCCTTGCTTTCCTACGGTAGTCTGTTTCTACTCCGTGATTTTTCGGGCAGACAGTTTCACCGGGGCACCCTTATCCGCATAGGCATTCCCTTCTCACAGACAGAAGCGATAGATTTTTGGGGCACCGACAGCCTCTACTTTACCGATGAACAAGGGGGGCTTTACCTATGGCCTATTGACCTGCATCCCTTGGGTAAGGCAACCTCGGCAAAGGCATCCTACCGGCTGTACCCCAATCCGGCTCAAACGCAGGTACAGGTAAGTGGTCCAACTCCAGATCGACCGACTACTGTGCAGGTAATTGATGCCACCGGTCGAAGGCGATATAAAGCAAAAATCACGTCATGGCCCATGACTATTGATGTGGGGGAATGGCCGGCTGGCCCTTATTATGTACAAATAGAGCAGCAGCACCAAACGATTACCCTACCGTTGCAAAAACTATAGCCTAATTCTGTACGCGCATGTCCCGAAAGGTATCGTCATTGCCCAACACTTCCAGCGCCTTGCGAAAATCCATCCGGTAGTCATTGAAGACCTCGTAGTACGCACTGACATCAAACAAGTTTCTCGCCAGCAAGCCTTTCAACTGGTAGCGCATGAGTCGGCCTGAGCGTTCCAGCTCTTCAGCGGTAGGGACTATCTCTTTTTCTTCAGCAAAGGCAAGAAACTCTTCCATCACGGGTTCGATATCAAACCCATCGCGAAATGCTTTTACATCCTCGTAATTCTTTTCCAGCTTTTTACGATGCTGATCCATATAATCGAGGGCAAACTGTGCCAACAGTCCTTTGCGGGATATCGTACGCATGAAGTCAGTATTGGGTAAGGTATCCAGTGGAATAAAAATATCTGGTAAAATACCCCCTCCGCCATACACAATCCGGTCGTTGGGTGTGTAGTACTTCAATGAATCTGGAATGTCGATGCTATCCATGTTGGTCATTTCGCCATGCTCATACCGCTCCCGGATTTCTTTGTAATAGTCAGCCCGGCCTTCGTCATACGCTTTTTGGATACAACGGCCGGTAGGTGTATGGTAGCGGGCTATGGTCAGTCGAATCTCCGAATTGTCCGGCAAGCGATACGGCTTTTGAACGAGTCCCTTTCCAAAGGTCCTGCGACCAATCACCAGTCCTCTGTCCCAGTCTTGCACCGCTCCGGTCACGATCTCAGAGGCAGAGGCCGAGCCTTCATCGACCAGGACTACCAGTTTACCATCTTCGAAATTACCCCGTGAGGAGGCCCGCAGCTCTCTTTTCGGGCTACTTTCGCCTTCCGTGTACACGATCATGCGTCCCCACTCCAGGAATTCGTCTGCCATTTCAAAGGCCGCATACAAGTAGCCTCCGCCATTGCCGGTCAGGTCAAGAATGAGGTTTTCCATGCCCTCCTTCTTCAACTCTTTTACCGACTTTCGGAATTCTTCCGAGGTGGAGGCGGCAAAACGATTAACCTTAATGTAACCTGTTTCCGGTGTCACCATATAGGAGGCGTCTACGGAATACAAGGGGATTTTATCACGGGTAATGGTGAAGTCCAATAGCTCCTTAACACCCTGACGCTTAATCTGTACCTCTACTTCAGTGCCCTTTTTACCCAATAACCGGTCACGTACGCCATCGTTATCGATACCCATACCGGCTACATTTTCACCATCTATGGTTACAATCTTGTCACCGGAGAGGATACCCAATTTCTCTGATGGCCCGCCTGCAATAGGGCTTACCACCATTATGGTATCTTTCAAAATGTTGAACTGAATGCCAATGCCTTCAAATTCGCTGGCGAGCTTTTGGTTCTCTTCATCTACCTTCTTGGCGGGTATATAGACAGAGTGTGGGTCAAGTTGCTTCAACATGCCATTGATGGCATCTTCAACCGTTTCATCTTCGTCCAGGTTATCTACATATTGGCTGGTAATGATATTGAAAGCCACCTCCAGCTTTTGCTCTGCTTCATCAGATTGGGCAGACAGCGGTAAGCTGATCAATGCAATACATAAGGCCAAAAAAAGGTGTCGCATGGTCATAGGCGTCATTTAGCTAATCCATGAAATTACAAATACCGCACCAAGCCAGTTGACTGTGCGCCATATTTTTCAACTTTTTAACGAGGAAATGGAGCTGCTGCCTATGCGGGTGCCGTTAATAAACCCTAATCCACTACGAATATTTCTACCCCACCAAAGACGGCATTGGCATCAATCCACAACGTGCCGGGGGCATCGCCCTCGGTGTTGGACATGTTTTGATCGCCAAATACGGTTTCACCACCATTGGGCATTTTTACGCTGCCAAAAGCTGCACTGCCCTTGATGCGAAAGGGCTGCTGCTTGGAGACCATGATCTTTGCAGAGCCAAAAATGGCGTTCACCTCTACGTTGTGATCTTCATTGAGTCGCAATTGGCTGAGGTTAATAATCTGACTACCAAAAATAGCACTGTATTCCCTTCGTAGATCTTCATTGTTTGGTGCATGCTGCGCTCCGCTAAACACAGCCACTGAATCGTTGCTGCCCCAAGAACCGCGATTCGTGAAGGCCCCAATCAGCATCTGAAAACCGAAGTAGATCAAGATTAGTGAAATGACCACCCGGAAGAATGGGAAATTGATCTTGAAGAAGGCGCCTAAAATGATCGATAAACCGATTAGCAATACGATGACGCCCCAGAAGACGCGGGAGAATAAGATATCCATGGTTTTATATTTTCACGCAAGATAGCTGGCTTACCTTTTTGCGACAATGACCGAAGTCAATGTACATAGCTGCCGGCATTAATATCAAATGTGCCCCCGGTGGCGTGGTCAGCCAATCCACTGGCCAATAAGGTGATCAACGGGGCAATGTCTTGTGGGGTGGTCATCTCCGCAAGCGCCAGGTCGCGGGTGACATAGTCTTCGCCATAGCTATCAATAAAGTCTTGTGCCATTTCGGTGCGGGTAAATCCGGGTGCAATCGTGAAAGCCTTGACCCCTTTTTTACCAAAACCACGGGCTATTGAGCGGGTCAGTGCCACTACTGCACCTTTGGAGGCGGCATAGGCCATGTAATCGGGCGTATCGCCCCGAAAGGCAGCCCTGGAGCTGATATTGATGAATCGCCCCTGCCCTTGTTCCTGGAAATGCGGCAATACGGCATGGGTTATGGCTGCGGGCGCATGGACATTTACAGCGAAAGTGTGGTGCCATCCTTCCAGCCATTCCTCTTGACTCGCATCTATCGACACACTGGAAGCTACCCCCGCATTATTGACCACTGTGTGAATGGGACCTTGGTCCGCTGTCGCCTGTGCCACGAGGCCATAGGCCTCAGCCGGGTCACTGAAATCGATGGCATACCAGCGGTACCGGTGAGGCAGCCAATCGGCTGTTAGGGTATCGGCCGCTGATTTGTGTTGCCGGTAGGTGAGGGAGAGGGTGGCGCCTGACGCATACAATTGTTCTGCTATGGCCCGTCCTATGCCACGGCTGGCGCCTGTTACCAGTATGTGCTGTCCATCCAATCGGATATCCATATCGAAATTTTTGTACGCAAAACACAAACCTATCACGAATTACCGTTTATTTCGCAACAAACAATAGCTATCCAATGCCTGCAATATGGGAAATCGTCAGTCTGACATTAATGGCTGGCTTCAAGTACATGGTGGCGGTATTCATGGCAATTGGCTATGGGTGGTCAATTTGGTATTCCATCTCCTTTTCCGTTTTGGGTGGTATGATGGGGGTATTGATCTACATTTTTTTCGGGGGGCTGATTAAAAGGCTGGTGCGGCAGTTCATACCGCAGTTGAGCAGGGGCAGCAACCTGGAGCGTAGGCGTGTACTGATTGAGCGGGTTAAGGGCGTGGCCGGATTGGCCGGTATTGCTTTACTGACCCCCGTACTGCTTACCGTACCTATAGGTACCTTATCAGCGGTGGGCTTGGGTTATCCCTGGCCGCGCATTCTGGTGTATATGTTTGTGGCCTTTAGTTTCTGGTCTTTTCTCTTCTTTGGTCTGTATGATATCGTGGGTATCGATATACGGGCACTGGTGGAATCCTGGATTTAGGGATACACGGTATGGAGTTGATCCACTATTTGCGCCACAGCGGGGCAGATGCGTGTATTCGCATCAGTTACGCCAAGTGCCTGGTGAAACTTTCTCCGGTCGGTATGGGGGTATGCCCGGCAAGCCTGTGGTCGGGCCTCATAGACACTACAGTAATTATCAGCCCCTAAAAAGGGGCAGGGGGCAGCCGGAAATACATAGTCCCCTTCTTCATCGATGACCAGGTACTGCTCGATAAAAGCACCGGGTTTCATTCTTAGGTGCCTGGCCAATCGCTCAATATCCTTGCCGGTGAAGCGTGGACTCGTGGTAGCACAGCAATTGGCGCATTGCAGGCAGTCGATGTTGGAAAAGGCTTCCTCATGCAGGGCATGCACGGTTGCATCAAGGTCTTTGGGTGGGCTCTTCTTCAACCGGTTCAACAAGGCGCGGTGCCGCTTCTTCTCAGAGCGCGCTTTTTCCAGATGAGGTTTGTAGTCCGGGTTCATGCGCTCCATGGTGCCTCCAGGGAAACTTGTACTTGGTGTCGCAGATCAAAATACCGGTAGTACAACTGCTTAGGTCGCAACTGGATCTGACTGGTGCTCAGTGTGCGCACTTCCGCATGGGGTTGCCTGCCTTGCCGCTCCATCTTGGTGTCATAGTGCTCAGCCGCGTGAAACTGGAGCAGGTCTTCCGGGGAGACACGCCCTTGCTCAAGGCTGGCAAACCGGTCTTCTGTAGCACGTTGCACTTCCGGGGGGTAGAGCATCGCAGCCGACCAGACATGCGGTTGTTCCGGTCTTTTGGTCGTGTAATGGGTTGATTCTCCATCCCAACGCAGTTCCTCTACACTACGGGGCTGCTGGTGCATAGCAACGAGGGTAAAGGGTTCGATAGCGGTAAAATCATAACCCGCTGCCATCGCCTCCAGACGGGTAAAATCCAGAGCATCCAACAGCACCAAGCCCCGGCTTCTCCGGTAAGGCGGTCGGTGTTCGTGTGCGACAAATGCGCCATTGAGCAATACTTGTACGCGTCTTTGCGCCAGTGAAACCGCAATCCATGTGCCATGCGCTTCCTGATCGACCGGCATGATCACCTTTTCCCCGTTCTCCCGGGTGCGCAATTGGGGTAAAGTCGCTTCTTTTCGCAGTAAGCCTTCATCGCGATTGGAGGTAATCCATAGATCATCCTCACCGGCCGGGTAGTAGGTAAGGGTGCACATTTAGCTTTCCCAATTCAGAATGGCATCAATAGACTGGTACGACACGGCATGGTAGTTGGGGCGTGCTTTGCGGTAAATGCTGCGGGCCCGTTCCATACCCTTCTCTGTAGCAGCCAAAGCCCGATAAATAGGACTTAAAAACTTTCTTCGTCCCACCTCTACCAAGAAGGTCTCCAATCGATCATAAGCCGGTTCATAATCGTTGTTGATGGACAGCACCAGCCAGACCGCCACAATCTCTGAATTGCCGCTTTCGGTAAAGCCAAATGCTTCATCCAACGCGGTCATCTGCTCAATGGTCAGGTCTTTAGGAATGTTGCGTAAGAAATGGAGCCACTCATGGGTGGTCCATCCGGCTGTATTCAGTTGGTTGGCGGATTGTCCCTGTTGCCATGCGGCCAACTGTTCCTCCACCCTCTTAAACCGGTCGGTCTCCACCACGGGATGACCCTCAGGCAAGCCGGTGCCATAGATCCACTCCTGAGCGGCCACCTCTTCCGCCCACGCCTCATTGTCGGCCAGCAGCGTGCTATTGAGATAGGTTACAAAGCTCTCCGTGGTCATGGTCTGAAAGGCATGGGTGGAAAAGTAGTTGTTGAGAAAGGCGTCAAAGCGCTCACGCCCCACCACTGATTCTATGTGACGCAGGAACAGGGCTCCTTTTTCGTAAGCGATGTCGGTCAGCCCTTCATCCGGGTCGCGACCGGCCAGGTCAAGTTTTAGTTTTGTATCTGCCAGTTGGCCTTTGTCGGCCAGCGTTTCTATTTCCTCCTGCAAGTCCTGATACCCCAGTTGGCGAAGCATGTTCGCGTAAGAGGCGCCATACAGCGCTTCCATGATTCGACCTTCAAAATACACGGTAAAGCCCTCATTCAACCAGAAGTCATTCCAGTTTTCGTTGGTCACCAGGTTGCCTGACCAGGAGTGAGCCAGCTCGTGGGCGATAAGTGAAGTAAGTGACCGGTCTCCGGCAATGACCGTTGGCGTGAGGAAGGTAAGCCGTGGGTTCTCCATGCCTCCAAAGGGAAAACTGGGGGGCAACACAATCACATCGTAGCGATCCCACGCATAGGCGCCATACAGCTCTTCCGCTTGGTTGAGCATGTTTTCCATATCGCCAAACTCATACACCGAAGCCTCCAATAGCTCCGGCTCCGCATACACGCCCGTTCTGGGCCCCACTGCCCCAAATCGTATGTCGCCTACAGCTAAGGCCATCAAATAAGAGGGAATCGGCTGCGCCATATCAAAGGTGTACGTGCCATCAGGCTGCACTTCTGTAGGGTTAGAAGCACTCATCACCGCCATCAGGCCTTTGGGCACTTGTACCGTAGCATGGTAGGTAAAACGGATGCCGGGGCTGTCTTGTATCGGTATCCATGTGCGGGCCAAAATGGCTTGTGATTGCGTGAAAAGAAAGGGGTGTCGTTTACCAGCCGTTTGCTGCGGTGACAACCACTGCAAGGCAGCGGCATCGGGCGAAGTGGTATAGGCAATATTGATATGTGTGGTAGTCGGAGTGATATCGATAATCAGCTCTTGCCCAAGGTGAGCCACCGGTTCGCCAAGCGTGAAAGTGGTGGTGTCCTCACCCGCATTGAGGGTAACATGATGGATGGTGAGATCGCGGGTATCCAGGTGTATTTGATCCACGCCCGGTTCCACGTCTATCGCATACCGGGCGACACCGGTGAGCACTTGTTGTTCAAAATCGACAGTGATATTCAGGTCAAGGTCTTTTATGACAGCTTCCTTCTTCCGCGCGAATGAGTGCGGGTCCAATCGCTTTGTGGCCTGTTCTTCCTCTGGCGAAGGGGTGGTGGGGGTATCTTCCTGACAACCCGTAGCGAATAGGGCAACCAATGCTATGCTTACGCTCAGCCAAAACTTCATAGGTGCTACATTTTTACATTACGGCACAAAACTACACAATCAGGAAGGAGCGGTAGACTCCGGCTGGCGCGTCACGCTGTAGACAAACAGAATCACCGCCAGCAGAAATCCACTGGCAAAAACCCAGGCAAAGGGTAGTCCGGATACCACCAGCAATACCACAACATCGATCAAGGTGATCGCTACCATCCAAAAAGAAGGCTCCAAAAAGACGAGGGTGAACAGGGAGGCCAACAATAGCTTGGCAAAAAAGGCATCCAGGGCATAGATATTTTCCGGCCGCACCCAAAAGACACCGGTATCGGGCGCGGTGAAGCGAATGCCCTTCGGAATATCCATCCACCGGGAGTAATGGCGCTCCATGGTCATGCCGGAAGATATCTCTTTGTAGGTTTCCTGTGAGACATCCACCGGTCCCGCGTAGGTAAAAACGGTGAAACTTACTTTTCCACCCATGCTTACGTCTACCTCCTTGCGAATAACCGTGTCCTCCGTAATGCGGGAGGGCTGGTAATAGTCAATCAACAGGAGTAACCCAATAGCGGTCAACACCAGGGAAAGGCCTTTCAGTACCCAGTATAATACCGGGTAGTCCTCTCTACGTAAGTGCAGGTGCTGCATGCTATGTATTCAACGTTACGGCTCCGGTTCGTATACCTCGCGTAACTTGTCTAAGAGCTGGTTGAGTACATCTAGTTCCTTATCCGATAGTTGCTGGCTGGCATTCTCAAAGCGGTCGACCTTTGCTTTGATAGTATGCAGCATCGACCGGCCTTTCTCTGTAATCTTCACGTGTTGCTGTCTTCGATCTTCTTCGCATACGGTCCGTTCGATCAGCCCTTTGCTTACGAGCCGCTCTACAAGCCGCGTCATATCAGAATTTCGATCTATCATGCGTTCCTTTACCAGTCCGATACGGGCCGGTTCCGGATACTGTCCATTCAAAATGCGCAGGATGTTGAACTGCTGCGGGGTTAGCCCGGCTGGCTTAAGAAGGGCCTTGAATTGGCCAGAGATAACACTGTTGGTATAGTACAGATTTATGATAGCGCGTTGGCTGTCATTTCGAAATTGCTCTACTTTGACCACTTCCTCTAATCGCATATGTTAGCATTTATCCATTGAAGGTGGGGGCATCGGATAAAAATAGAAAACGAACCCCTTATCCTAAAATGGAAACCGGTGAGGAGACTATTGGTTGGATAGGTAATGCTGTATCTCTACCTGAGCGGTTTCAAGAATGTGGGTGGCCTGCTGTAATGCTTGCGCCATCTTTGTTCTATCCGGGTTTTCTCTAGCCTGTTTTTCCAGCGTAACGATGTGTGTATACAGGTCTTGTAGCCCCAACATTTTCACGGAGGCCTTTATGCTATGTGCAATCTCTGCAGCCTGTTCCCAGTTTTCTGTATCTATGGCAGTGGCCAGATGGGATATCTTTTCAGGCACCTCCTGCACAAAAATATCCAGGATCTCCTCGATGAACGCCTGATCTCCGCCAAAATTTTCATCGAAGTATGACAAGTTGATGTATTGGTAATCCATTTTACTTGGGGCTTCTAAGGGTGCGAATCTACGAGATATCCGACAAACCCGGCAATAGATTCCTGTGCAGATAATTCTTTCACAATCGAAATGGCAGCGTACCGGAGAAGTTGAACCACTTGGGTAACGGGCCAATAATCCTGACCTTTGTGGCGTGGAAGTAGTACGTGAAGACAGATATGGAGTGGCCATTGACCTGCCAGAAGGCATGACGGCCAAACAGTTTCAGGCAGGGTACCTCTTTGGTGATCCGTCCCTGAAAGGATTAATGTTGCTGCTGTTTCATCGCAACCAGACGCTGGAAGAGCTGAAAACGGATATTTATGCCGGATTTTTTGATGAGAGCGGCTTCAATATTCAGGTGGAGGGCCAGATTCAAGACATCAGTGATCACATGGTGCTGGCCCATTACAAAGGGGTAGCGGACAACAAGCCCGCCAAAGGCTTTTCTATCGGCCTGCTGTCGCCCTATGGGGGTGGTGTTTTGCTCGCAGCTATTGCCGGTGAATCGGAATTTAGCGAAGACCATATGGATCGGGTGGAAGACCTGGCGCGCAGCATAGCGTGGTATGAGCCGCAAATTCGTTCGGGCGAGGAGGAGTGGACCGCCTTTCTACAGCGAAAGCAATTGCAAGTAGCCGATTCTGCTACAGATGGCCTTACCTTACTGGAGTTTGACGACCAGGATGCCTTTACCTGTCGCTTCGGCAATGCCGATCCGGCTTTTGCTTTCGAGAGCTTTGAAGCCGGTGGTGCCAACTTGCGCGGCCAGTGGGAGGTGGTGGAACTAATGGATGAGTACTACCTCAAACTCACTTTTTTCAATGGTGAGCAACAACAATACCGGCTCAGGTTGTTAGAAGATTATTTGCTGTTGGATGAACAGCGCTGGCGAATTGAATCCACATGAGTACACCCCGAAAAGTACGTATCGACAAATGGTTGTGGGCTGTACGCCTTTACAAAACGAGAAGCAAAGCAAGTGATGCTTGCCAAAGCGGACGGGTGAAGATCAACGATGAAGTGGCGAAACCGGCCAAGACCATCGAAGTGGGCGATACCGTTCAAGTGCGCAAAAAGAGCATTCGCTACACCTATCAGGTGGAGAAGCTGATTGAAAAGCGCGTTGGAGCGCCCATAGCCGTTACCTGTTACACAGACCTTACCCCGGAGGAGGAGAAGGCGAAAGAAAAAATGCGCCCACAGGATTCTGTCTTTTATGCCGCAGGCGCGTACCGGGAAAAAGGTAAAGGTCGACCGACAAAGAAGGAGCGTAGAGACCTGGACGACTTTACTCAGGCGTAGTCACTTCCTCTGATTTCGTCATGCCGGAACGAGACTGCTTGAGGGAATCGCGACTTTCTCCGGAAAACAATTTCAATACATCAGAAGGATTATCGGCAAAAATGGCCTTATTGCCACTGATGGCAATTGGTGCCCGAATCAATTCCGGATTATTGATCAATACATTGATATAAATTTACAAGTAGAAGAAACTGCGCTTCCAAGAGTAACTGAACTGGCAAATATTATCATTACTGTACTAGAAACAGGTGATACAGATGACATTCCAGAAAGAATAGTTCCGCAAACTCTGGTTAAAGTTTCAACTGGCAAGCATTACGAAACACTGCCAATTATTGTACCTGCATACTGTGCAATACTAGGTGACGAACTTCGTTCAACAGAAGTTATTGCACAAGGTCAAACCACTCCAGAAACAGACACTGCTA
>CAJXXO010000034.1 GCA_913062655.1 uncultured Bacteroidota bacterium
TGTGCCAATGCATCCAATAGTTCTGGTGCAAAGAAGGGCGGATTGGTCTGTGTATAGTCTTTTGTCAGCTTGTCTTGCCCATTGGGCAACGTGCGAATCACAACGGCCTCTATCCCGGTTGCGATGTGGGGCAGTACTTGTTTCGCAGTGATGATTGTATCCTTTCCGGCAGCGGACGGGGCAACGGTAAGCAATTGAGCCATTGCAATGGGTTGAACAGGACAATCGCAAAGGGTATGGTGTTCTGGCGTGATGTGGCCAACGCATTCCGTATGTGTGCCATTGCCGTGTGGATTACAAAAGGCATTGAAGAAGTTGACGCCTCCCCCATCTGTGACCTTACCTACGAAGTTGCCTGCCCGAACAGGCGAAAAATCCGGGTCCGGGGCGTGCCAGGCTTTAGGATTTGCATGGCCATGTCGCAGCGGTATTCCTATAGATAGGGGGCTGGACCAATCTACACTGTACCTATTGCCTTGCCATGATAGCTGTCCGGTTAGTGCCATTAGGCCGGTCGCATTTCAGTCAGCTTGTACCCTGTGCCATGAATATTGATGATCTGAATATTCGGGTCTGCTTTCAGGTATTTGCGCAGCTTGGTAATGAATACATCCATACTGCGGGCCGTGAAGTAGCTGTCGTTACCCCATATGGAGTTGAGCGCTTCTTCCCGTTCGAGTACACGATTTTTATACTTGCACAGCATGCGGAGCAGTTCGCTCTCTTTAGTGGTGAGTTTCTTCTCGTCACCGTTGATGTGCAGCAACTGATGATCGTAGTCGAATTCGAATTTGCCAAACTTGTACACGGATGGTTCTGGCTCATCGTTGCCACGCGAGGTTCTGCGGAGCACTGCTTTTACGCGGGCCAGCAGTTCTTCCATGCTGAAAGGCTTTGTGATGTAGTCGTCAGCGCCCAGGTCGAAGCCTTCAATCTTATCTTCTTTCATCGACTTGGCGGTGAGAAAGATAATCGGCACTTCCTTGTTGATCTTTCGAATCTCTTTGGCCAACGTGAAGCCGTCCATCTTAGGCATCATCACATCGAGTAGACAGATGTCGTGTGCCTTTTCACGGAAGCCTTCCAAAGCAGAACGACCATCGTTGAACAGGGATACTTCAAATCCTTTCAGCGATAGGTACTCTTCCAGGAGGGTGCTCAGATTAGAGTCGTCTTCCGCCAGCAGTACTTTTAATTTCTGTTCTTCCATAGCGCCAGGTTTTATTTGGGTTCGTGTACAAATGGTAGCCAAATGGTAAACCGGGTGCCTTCCCCGGTTTCGCTGCTTACCGTAATGGTGCCACTGTGGGCATCCACTATAGTTTTAACGTAGGCCAAGCCCAGACCAAAGCCTTTTACATTGTGTATGTTGCCGGTGGGCACCCGGTAAAAACGTTCGAAAATTCGCTTGACTGCGTCCTTACTCATACCGATGCCATGGTCTTGAATGGCAATCTCCAGGCCGTCTTTTTTATTCTTGGTAGTGATGTCTATCTGGGGATGCTCCTTGCAATATTTCACCGCATTATCGATGAGGTTGTCGATCAAATTACCAATATGAAGTTCATCGCCCTGAATGATAGCGTGCTCAGCTTCCAGGTTGAGTGTGATATACGCTTCGGGGTCGTCATCAAATCGTATTTGATAGCTCTCTGCTATGCCCTCCAGCAATTCGTGGACTTCAATCTCCTTCACTTTCAGCCTAAACTCACCTTTGTCCATGATGGCCATTTGCAGAATCTTCTCCACCTGGCTGCCCAGTTTGGCGCTTTCGTCCAGGATCATAGAGCTAAAGCGGACAATGCGCTGCGGCTCCTGGGCAATATCGGGATCGGTGAGGGCCTGACCTGCGAGTGAGATGGTGGTTATGGGGGTTTTAAACTCGTGGGTCATATTATTGATAAAGTCATTCTTCATGTCGGAGAGCCGCTTCTGTCGGAAAATGGTCCAGATGGTAAAGCCGAAGCTGAAGATGATGATGAGAATGAAGATAAAAGAGGTGAGTAATCGAAATTGTATCGTCTGTAATAAGTAGTTGATCTTTTTGGGGAAGTGAATGGACAAATAGTAGGGATTTAAAAAGTACTGCTCAGGGAAGAGTTCTGTTTTGTAGCTGGAGTTGACCAGCGCTTTTCGATTGCACTGACTGGCCAGGGTGTGCACGCTGTCATCGCCTGGTTCCATAACGGCAAACTGGTAATCCAAGTCAATACCATTACGTTGCAATCCTTCATCCAGATAACGTTGCAGCAGGTCGAGGTTGATGCGCTGCCCCATATTCATAAACTGAGAAGATATCTCTCCTGAGATAACACGGAGCGCTTTACTTAATTGCTGGGTCTTTTCCATTTCCCGCATTTTGCGGAGCATATGGTTGAGCTGCTGATGTCGCTGCCGTATCTCCTCAAAGCCAGCGTTGCCGTTCAGGGTAGAGGGCATGGTGAGGGCCAGCAGTTCGGACTCCAGGAAGTCATTTTCATTGATATCCATTTCTCCGAGCCCCATCTTGATGGTATCCCGACCGGTAATGATGATCTGATTGCCTTTGAGAATTTTTATGGTGCCGGCCAGCAGTTCCTTCTTCACGTGTCGGTCGTGGCGGGCTACGGCTTCTTTTAGCACGCTGTGTACATTCTGGCTAAATTCTTGCTCTTTCAGCCGGATGACATTATTGATCCAATAGATCTGCAGCGCTACCAGGCCAAAGAGCGCTACACTCATCAGAACGATGATACCAATAATGACGCGTTTATTCATGCTTTAACAAATTTAGACCTTCAAGTGCCTTAGCCGCCTTGGTTAACAACGCTTAACCCGAACTTATGCGTCATTTAACGTTATTTAACCACGTGAGGCGCAGTGCCTTCGCATATTTGCAAATTGTAATAGGTCCGAATTATTCGTGTAATTTAACCCAATCCTGTCACAACCCAACAAACGGTAGACACCATGATAGAAGTACAATCCCTGGTAAAGGAATACACCCTCAACAAGAAACAGCAGCAGGCTGACGGCCAATCTACTCGTAAGGTAAAGGCAGTGGATGCGGTCTCTTTTACTTGTGAGCCCGGGCGGGTGTACTCCCTGCTCGGACCCAACGGAGCCGGAAAAACCACGGCCTTGCGTGCTATTGCTACCATTTTGAAACCGACAGCGGGTAAGATCACCGTTGCCGGGTATGATGTGGTGGAAGAGCCGATCGAAGTTCGAAGAAGGCTCGGGTTTCTAACAGGTAGCACGGGGTTGTACGATCGGCTAACGGCCACAGAGGTAGTCAAGTACTTTGCTGACCTCAATGGTGTGCCCAAGGATGTGTTTTCGCAGCGGAAAGATGAACTGTTTACCCTGCTGGGCATACACGACTTTGCGCAAAAGCGGGTAGGAAAACTCTCTACCGGCATGAAGCAAAAGGTATCTATTGCGCGCACGATGATTCATGATCCGGATGTGGTCGTATTTGACGAGCCCACCTCAGGATTAGATGTCATTACCGCCAACAGCATCATCGACCTGATCAGACGCAGCAAGGATCAAGGTAAAACCGTACTCTTTTCTACACATATCATGGGCGAAGTGGAGCTACTGAGTGATGATATTGGCATCATACACGAGGGCCATTTGATATACAACGGCTCGTTTGAGCAGTTTAAGGCCGAAGGCCAGTCCAACAGCTTGGTAGAAGAATTTATTCGCATCGTAAATGCCGCTTAAGATGAAGCAGATACTCACCGTCTTTAAGAAAGAATTCACCGACACCCTGCGCGACCGCAGAACATTGATGTCCATGTTGCTGGCTCCGCTGATCTTGTATCCTTTGATGATGATCGTCTTTGCGAAGTTTTCTACCTCACAGCAAGAAAAGTCTATGGAGAAGGTGCTGAAGGTGGCGGTGTACGATGCCGGCAATGCCGCCTCCTCCTTGGTCAATGACCTGGAGGGTGATGAAAAGGTGGAGGTAATAGACTTGCCACCGGCTGTGGAGAAAGCCCTGGTCAATGATGATGCAGCAGCAGCGGATTCACTGATCGCACAAGCTATCCGTAGTGAGGAGCTGGATATTGTGCTGGTATTTCCAGCTCAGTTTGCTGATGCGTTGGCCCAAAATCTGCCGGGCGAGGTTGATTTTTATTTCAATGCCAAGACTATGGATATCGTGAAGAACCGAATGGAGCGCAAACTGGACATGTTTGAGGAGATTATCCTCAATAAACGGTTTGCAGCACAGGGTCTGGATCGGTCATTCGCACAGGGATTGAAGGTGGATGAGAAAAATGTGGCTACCAAGCAGGAAATACTAGGCGAGGTAGTTGGAGGATTTCTGCCGTACATTTTTATCATCCTTTGCTTTACCGGTAGTATGTACCCTGCCATTGACCTGGCCGCAGGAGAGAAGGAGCGAGGCACTATTGAAACGATTTTAACGTCACCGGTCAGCAAATTGCATTTGGTTTTGGGCAAGATTGGTGTCATCATGATCACGGGACTGACGTCTGCTATACTGGCCTTGCTGAGTATCTTCCTGTCCATCAATTTAACAGATGTCATACCGCTGGCGATCAATGATATTGTAGCCACCCTGGCCAGCACCCGCACTTTGATCCTGTTGATATTGATGCTGATACCCATGGCCTTGTTATTCGCCAGCATTCTTATCAGTCTGTCTATCTATGCCAAGTCTTACAAGGAAGCACAAAGCGTAATCACACCTATGCTGATTCTTATCATTTTTCCCGCTTTTGTGGGATTGATGCCGGGGGTGGAGTTGGACGTAACCACAGCTTTGGTGCCCATCCTTAATATTTCCCTGGTAACCAAGCAAATACTGGCAGGTACATTATCTATGCCACTATTTTTATTGACGGTAGCTTCACAGTTTGTACTGGCGGGTATTGTCACCTGGTTCAGTATACAATGGTTTGGTAGAGAGCAAGTATTGCTGCGTTAGGTAACCTTAACAAACTTTAGGGATAAGCCGCTGATTTACAATGTACATTTGTATGCAGTTATCACTGATAAATCTACCTACAATGAACATTCGATTAGCGATCAGGTTCCTCCCCTTGATGCTACTGAGCATTGCCCTGACGGCCTGCAGTAGTGAAGCTGAGAATACAGAGACACCCGCCCAAAATGAGCAGAAGAAAAGGAATATGACGAAGAAAGGAGACACTACCCTGCCCACTTCGCCAGCGGAGTTGATGCAGTTGGTTGACTTTGGAGCTGGCGACTACAAGTACACCGTAGAAGATTTCTTTAAGAATCCAGAGAAAACCTCATGTCAAATCTCACCGAAAGGCGACTATTTCTCTTACATGGCGCCATTCGAGAACCGAATGAATATTTTTATTCAGGAAATTGGCCAGGAAGAAGCCGTGCAGGTGACCGAGGAGGTCGATCGAGATATTGCCGGGTACTTTTGGGCCAATAATGAGCGGCTCTTGTACATCAAGGATGCCGGTGGTGATGAAGATTTCAAACTGTATGCAGTAAACAAGGATGGCTCCAATCCGAAAGACCTTACCCCTTACGATTCCGTGCGTATTCAAATCATTGATGACCTGGAAGATCAGAAAGACGAGGTAATCATTGGCATGAATAAGCGAAATCCCATGCTATTTGAGCCCTATCGTTTGGATATCAATACTGGGGAGTTTGAGCGCCTGGCAGACAATGACGATCCAATGAATCCTATTGCAGGTTGGGTTACCGATCACGATGGAAAGATCAGGGTTGCCCTGTCTATCTCCAATGGGGTGGAGCAAAACCTGATGTACCGGGATACTGAGGATGACACTTTCCGTGTCGTATTGACGACCAATTTCAAAGAAACAGTAAGCCCCCTCTTTTTCGACTTTGAAAACAAGCACATTTACGCCTCCTCCAACCTTAATCGGGACAAGAGTGCGATTGTGAAGTTTGACATCGCCAATGGTAAGGAGTTGGAAGTATTGTATCAGCACCCTGATGTGGATGTGAGTGGGTTGAGCTATTCGCGCAAGCGTAAAGTGCTGACGGCTATCTCTTACACTACCGATAAGCGTGAAAGGGTATTCCTTGATGAGGAAACGGAACAAATTTTCAAACGCCTGGAAAAGGAGTTGGGAAATTATGAAATAGCCATTTCCAGTTCCAACGATGATGAAAACAAGTTTTTGGTACGCACTTACAGTGATCGATCATTGGGGGGCTACTATTTCTACGATAAGGAAGCAGATGATCTTCGCCTGCTAACAGCAGTAAGCCCCTGGATCGATGAGAATGATATGGCGCCTATGGAGCCTATTCAGTATGAGAGTCGAGACGGGTTGACCATTCATGGCTACCTTACCCTACCGAAAGGAGTGGAGGCTAAAAATCTACCCGTTGTAGTAAATCCACATGGTGGACCTTGGGCGCGGGATAGCTGGGGCTATAATCCTGAAGTGCAGCTTATGGCCAATCGTGGCTACGCAGTATTGCAGATGAACTTCCGCGGTTCAACCGGTTATGGACGTGCATTTTGGGAGGCTTCATTTAAAGAGTGGGGACAATCCATGCAGGATGACATCACGGATGGTGTAAAGTGGTTGATCGATGAAGGTATTGCTGATCCATCTCGTGTTGCCATCTATGGCGGCAGCTACGGAGGATATGCTACCTTGGCAGGTGTTGCCTTTACGCCCGATCTTTACAACTGTGCAATCGATTATGTGGGGGTATCCAACCTGTTCACTTTCCTCAATACCATACCCCCTTACTGGAAGCCCTATTTGGATATGATGCATGAAATGGTAGGAGATCCTAACTCGGCTGACAGTACTATGATGCGTCAAGCTTCACCAATTTTTCATGTCGATAAGATTACAGCCCCATTACTGGTGGTTCAGGGGGCTAATGATCCGAGAGTAAATATTGATGAATCAGATCAGATTGTGCGGGCATTGCGCGAGCAAGGCGTAGAAGTGCCTTATATGGTGAAATATGATGAAGGCCACGGTTTCCGGAATGAGGAGAATCGCATTGAATTCTACAAGGTAATGATAGGCTTTCTGGATAAGCACATGAAAATGGAGAATACCCAAGGCTAGTGGTATACCACAAAAAACTACCCCGATCGGATACCGGTCGGGGTTTTTTATTGAAAGAGGTCACTGATAATTCCATCGCTCACCAGCCATGCTTTTGGCTCTAAAAGCAGGGTGTCTCCTTGCAGGTATAGCTGTTGCTGTTCCAAGTAGGGTTTGGCGGCCAATCTCAAGTGCTTGGCATAGGTGGGCCCAAACTGACGATGCACAAAAGTCAGGTCGACCCCCCAATGGGTACGCAGATGAGTCAGCAGGTATTCATTAAAGGCGGTAGTGGTGTCCAGGGTTTCGGTCTCAGTCGGAAGGGTATTGGCTGCTATTGCCTGGAGGTATTTGGCATTATGGGCTATGTTCCATTGTCTTTTGCCAGGCACGTAAGAATGTGCAGAGGGGCCAACACCCAAGTAGGGAGCACCTTGCCAGTAGCTGGTATTGTGCTGGGCTAAGGCATTTGGCAGGGCGAAGTTGGATATCTCATAATGTGCATATCCGGCCTCACAAAGTTGGTCATGGAGGAAATGGTATTGGGCGGCAATAGTATCCTCATCCGGTAGCTTGATTTTACCTTGCTCAATTTGATGGGCCAGCGCTGTACGCGGCTCTACAGTTAAGCAGTAGCTGGATAAGTGCGGTATCTGAAGCGATAAAAACTGTTCTACATTCGCTTGCCAGGAAAGTAGCGTGCTGCCCGGCATACCGTATATGAGATCGATATTGAGCCGGTGAAACCCTTTGTCTTGTGCCCGCTTGATGCTGGACAATGCTTCTGCTGCCGTGTGCGCTCTATTCATAAGCTGAAGCTCGCTGGCCTGAAAGGATTGTGTACCAATAGATAAGCGGTTGATGGGTGACTGTGCCAGTTGGTTGAGCTTTTCGTCTGTCAGGTCATCCGGATTAGCTTCCAGGGTAATCTCCGCCTGTTCGGACCACGTGAAGAGCTTGCTAATGGTGGTAAAAAGCAGGTCCAACTGCTCGGGGGTGAGCAGGCTGGGTGTTCCACCCCCAAAATAGATGGAGGTGAGTTCCGTTGTGGAAAGGAAGTCGTGCTGGAGTTGTAACTCTTTAGCGAGGGCTTCCACCATTTGCTGTTGTAGGTGACGAGTGGTAGAAAAATGAAAATTACAATAGTGGCAGGCTTGCTTACAAAATGGAATATGGAGGTACAGTCCGGCCATAGGGTACACGATAAACGATGGGCAATCTCTAATTTTACAAAGGTGCGGCAATTTCTTTACAGCGTTATTATACTCAGCTTACTGTTGTTTTCCCAATTGGGAGTCGCACAGCAGCCGGTCACTTTTACGCTTTCAGAAACCGGCCCTACCGTGCCTGCGGCACCTTCGTCACCGGAGATGATGGACAGCCTGCAAGCAATAGCGTTAGCGGAGGAGTGGCAGCAATCGGCTTGGTCGAATGGTCATTTGATGGCAGCCTATCAAGTGCAAGAAGCAGACAGCCAGCAGTTGCATGTGCTGTTGTACCCTGGACAATTGTTTCGCTGGATCGCTCTTACCCGAGGCAATTTGCCGCTAGCGATGCAGAGCAATGTAAACTTTAAACCGAAGTACTTTACTGATGAGGCACTACAGCCAAAAGGGTTTGCACAAATGGCACAACAGGTCGTGCGCTACTACGAGGAGCAGGGCTATCCCTTTGCTGCAGTAGGGCTGGATAGCGTGTCACTGGACACCGCAGGTGGGGTGCGCGCTGCATTGCGCGTGGATCCTGGACCGTTTATAACCATTGATACCTTTCAGATTAGCGGAGAGGTCAATATTTCCACTGCTTATTTGGCGCGGTACCTGGATGTCATTCCGGGGGAGCCTTACAAAGAATCCAGGATTCAGCAGATGAGCGAACGGCTGAATAACCTGACTTTCCTGCGCTCTACCCAATCGCCTGAGGTGTTGTTCATTCAGGACAAAGCCTTGATTCGATTATACCTGGAGGAACGCGATGCCTCTACCTTCAACTTTCTCATTGGCATACTGCCCAATAGTGATCAGCAAGGCGGACGGCTATTGGTCAATGGCGAAGCTATGCTGCGGCTGGAGAACCCGTTTGGTGGCGGTCGCAGTTTGCTCGTGGATTGGAAGAATCTGCAACCCCGATCGCCACAGCTTAGGGCAGAGGTATCATTACCCTATTTATTGCAGTCACCTATTGGGGTGGATGGTACCTTTCACCTGTTTAAGCGGGATACTTTTTGGGTAGACATAGAGGCTACAGTGGGGTTGCGCTATGCCTTGCAGGGCAACGACTATTTCAGGGTGTTTCTACGCAACAAATCCTCCAATCTCATTACTGTAGATACCGCAGCCATCATACAAAATAGAGCACTGCCGGACCGACTGGACCTCCGTTACAACTGGTTGGGGATAGCCTTCGCCAGGGAACGGTTGGATTATCGATTTAACCCAAGGTCAGGTTATCGGTTGGTCATTGAGGCCAGCGGTGGGAGTCGGGGCATCCGGCCCAATAGCGCGATAGTAGGAATCGAAGCCAACGATTTTGACTACGGAAGCCTGTATGACTCCATTAGCGAACCGGTGCTATCCACCCGTTTATCTGTGCAACTGGAGAAGTATTGGCCCCTGGGTCAGCAGGCGACTTTCCTTACGGCCTACCAAGGGGGCTTTCTGTATGCTCCTACTATCTGGCGCAATGAGCTATTTCGTATCGGAGGCAATCAGTTGCTTCGAGGATTTGATGAAGAATCGATATTAACCAACCATTTTCATGCCTTTACGGCTGAGTTTCGATATCTACTCGGGCGAAATGCCTACTTCAATCTTTTTGGCGATATCGCGTATGTAGAAAGAGACATTACCAATGAGACGAGGACGGTAAACTGGCCGGTCGGAGTAGGGGGTGGTTTGGCCTTTGAAACCGGTGCGGGTATTTTTGAAGTGAATTACGCGTTAGGACGACTGAATGAGGATAATCCATTTCAGTTTAGAAAGGGAAGAGTACACTTGGGATACGTAAGCTACTTTTGATATGGGTGCACAGGCATTGTATTTCCTGGATATGACATCGGTGGTTGTGCTGCAGGATTCGCTTATCGTTGCAGATAGCCTGCCCGCTGATACGGCTGCTGCAGTGCAAGTTGCTGTGCCACCTATCTTAGAACTGAAGACAGGTGAGGGTATGCAAGCGGCATCCACTGCCGTAGAAGTGCCTTTACTATTATTGCTGGTAACCTAGTGGGGCTTGTTTGCCTTTTTGCGTTTGTTTAATTATACCTTGTATCAATACCGTTGGCGGGCGCTGATTAACTTTAACCTGGCCTCCCAGTATTTTCGCGACCAATCGGTATTCAGTTCTACGCTTCATACGCTTTATCACCTGCACTTCTTATTAGGGCTCTCCTTATTTGGGGCGCTACTGATCTGTCACTATGTACCCAGCCTTACCTTTACAGCCTTCCAGGTCACTTTGCTTATCCTTTTCGCATTAATAGGACTGTATGCCATACGCGGGGTGTTGGGGTGGCTGTTGCAGCAATTGTTTCGTGTGGAAGATACATTGCGCTTTGCGCAGTTTTACTCTAATCTATCCTACAGTTACCTTGCTTTTTGGCTTATGCCGGTGGTTACCATTGGATACTATGCCCCTGATCCATGGCCTTTGTATAGTATCTATGCCGGGGTAGCATTGGTAGGGCTCGCCTTGTTATGGCGATATTATCGAGGTTTCCTAATTGTAAAAGAATATTTTTCAATATATAAGTACCGGTTATTTGCGTATATTTGCACCGCGGAAATAGCCCCTGTGTTTCTGATCGTTAAAGGAACCCTTTTGCTTCTTCCGTTGGTTAGCTAACATTCAAATACTGGTAAATGGTGAACGCTGACACTAAAAAAGACCTAAAAGTTAAGTCTATTCTAATTTCCCAACCTAAACCGGAGAACGGGAAATCCCCTTATTTCGACCTCGCAGAGAAGTACAATCTAAAGATTGACTTCCGGCAGTTTATACAGGTGGATGGTGTTCCCGGGAAAGAATTTCGCAAGCAACGCATTAATATCAACGACTTTACGGCTGTGATATTCACCAGCCGCAGTGCGATTGATCACTTTTTCCGTGTGTGTGATGAGTTGCGTATCAAGATGTCGCAGGAAACGAAGTACTTCTGCGTATCTGAGGCTATTGCCGTGTACTTGCAAAAGTATACGCAATACAGAAAGCGTAAGGTGTTCTTTGGTAATGGGTCCATGAAGGGGATGCAGGACATACTTAAGAAGCACAAGAGCAATGAGAAGTTTCTACTACCGTGTTCGGATGTGCGCAAACCCGACCTTCCTGAATTCCTGGAGAAGAATAAGTTTGACTTCCAGGAAGGATGTTTTTATCGTACGGTAGCCAGTGATCTGAGTGATCTGGAGAACATCTTTTACGATATGATTGTATTTTTTAGCCCTTCTGGTGTGCAATCACTCTTTCAGAATTTTCCAGCGTTCAAGCAAAACAATACACGGATCGCTGCTTTTGGCCCGGCCACGTCAAAGGCCATTGTAGATGCAGGTCTGCGTTTGGATGTGAAAGCGCCCATACCACAAGCCCCTTCGATGACAATGGCCATCGAGCGGTACCTGAAAGAGGTAAATAAATAGACAAATTGTATTGGCGGTAAACCTACAAGGAAGGCACCCATTTCGGTGCCTTTTTTATTTCTTGAGGCCACATTTTTCCGATGGTCATCGTATATTGCTGAACAGGACTTGCCAAAACTGCATTGTATACTTTGCTGGCGTGCTGTACGTTGGATAATCGGACATGAAACACCTCTACTCCATAATCATAGTTTTTTTTGCTGCTACAGGCGTAAGTTTTGCACAACAAACGCAGCTCTTTTCACAGCATCTGTTCAATCGTACCTTCATCAATCCTGCAAATGCTGGGGTGGCAGACAGGGTTGAGGCAGTCGCTTTTTATCGCTCACAGTGGGTAGGATTGGAGGGCAGTCCGGAATATCAATCGGTAACTGCGGATTTGCCGTTGTTTGACATCAACTCCGGGGTAGGCTTGTCTTTTTATAATGACGCGCTCGGTGTAGAGAGAAATACTGCTGTATATGCTGTGTACGCCTACCACAAATCTTTAGGCAAGGGAAAGCTGAGCGTTGGACTGCGTGCGGGATGGGTACAAAAAGGCTTTGATGGAAGCCAATTGACTACGCCCGGAGGGCAGTACAATGACAATACACAGCCCGTTCACAACGATGGGGTTATCCCCAATGTGAATGTGAGTGGAGGTACACCTGATGTGGGACTAGGGGTGCAGTATAGCACTGCGGAATACTTTGTAGGCGTGTCACTGGATCAGTTATTGGCTCCAAGTTTACAGTTGCAAGGGGGCAATACGAGCCCTGAAATTGCTTTGCGCAGACACATTAACTTGCATGCCGGTTACGACTTTGCGGTGGCCAACAGATGGCTGGTTACACCAACTGCATTAGTGAGGTCAGATTTTGTAAAAAATCAACTTGACGTGGCCGTTGTGGCTACGTATAATCGCTTTATCCGTTTTGGTGCAGGGTATCGAGGGTATAATGGACGGTCACAAGACGCAATAATTGCTATATTGGGCCTCCAATTATCAGAGCAATGGCAGTTTGGGTATAGTTACGATTACAATATATCCGAGTTAGCCAACGTTAATGCAGGCACGCACGAGTTATTTGTGCGCTATCAACTGCCCATAACGCGGCCACGTGTAGGCAAGATCATCAATAACCCAAGGTTTTTGTCGTTTTGATTTGCTGCACGAAGCTGTTAAAAAGTGGCGTTGCGAAACAAAAAAATGCTGGAGCCGTTACAAGACTTGGTTTCAGGTGTTTCAAAATAATTTTTATTTTCGGGCTTTGTTTCTCGAAGGATTAAGATATTTTTAACCGACTCTAACGCAATCATCATCCTAGAGTAAATTCGTCTCCATGAGAAGACTAGTCATATTTTCACTACTCTTAGCTTCTGTAGCCATCCTGAGTAGCTGTGGTAAGAAAGGCTACAAAGCCTACAAAGGACAGCTCTTAGGCGTATTCGATCGTCCTGATTGGAAGAACATCAATCCGTATGGTATGGTGTACATTCCTTCCGGTACACTACATATTGGCCCTAGTGACCAGGATGTAAACAATTCCTTTTGGCAAAGAAGTAAGTCCATCTCCATCCAAGGATTCTACATGGATGATACGGAGGTTACAAACAACGAATACCGCCAGTTTGTGCACTGGGTTCGTGACTCTATCGCTCACGTCATCTTAGGACACTATGATGAAGAGAGTGAGACAGAGAAGTTGGACTGGAGTTATGAAATTGACTGGGAGTCTGGCTCCGAAGATGCGATGATGCTGGAAGAGATGTATCTCGCGGAGGAAGATCGTATGTGGGGTCGTAAGGAGCTCAACACCGGCATGCTGGTATACAACTATGAATGGTTTGACTGGCAAGCTGCTGCGGCCAAGGGTAATGGCAATCGTCAGCGCCCAAGGTCAGAGTTCATTCGCAGAGAAGCCCTGCCGATCTATCCTGACACATTAGTTTGGATTGCAGACTTCTCCTATTCTTACAATGAGCCAATGACTCGCCAATATTTCTCACACCCGGCATTTGATGATTATCCGGTTGTTGGTGTCAGTTGGGATCAGGCTCGTGCCTTTGCCGCATGGAGAACCAACTTCTGGAATGCCTATCGCAGAGCTAACGGAGAAGCAATTGTAGAAAACTTCCGCTTACCAACAGAGCATGAATGGGAATATGCTGCGCGTGGTGGAATATGCTGTTCGCTTCCGGGCATCAGGGAGCCAGGCGCTGCCGCGTCCAGCCCGCCTCCGTGGCGGTGTAGGCGATGCGGTCGTGCAGGCGCCGGGCCCGGGCCTGCCAGAACTCGATGGCTGCGGGGCGGACGCGATAGGCCTGCCAGTACGGAGGGCGTGGCAGCTCACTCGTATTCTCGAAGCGGGCGGCGGTTTTTTGCATCTCCACCTCCAGGGCAGACCGATCCGGAACAGGGGCGCTCTGCGCTGAGGCCCAGGCGGTCACCTGGCTGCGGCGGGGCCGCTCGGCAAAGAAGGCATCGGCTTCGTCGTCATGGGC
>CAJXXO010000035.1 GCA_913062655.1 uncultured Bacteroidota bacterium
CTACCGATAGCTGTGGCAATAATGCCCGAAGCGGCTTTGTCCGCACGATGCACCTCGATGGGGTCGGCCGGCCCAACTTTACCAACAAGCTCGACTGGAATCCTTTCGAAATTACCTATGGTACGGTGAACGACTACCAGGTATTTGCCTGGGATATAGCCAGTGGCAGTGGTAGTCCATTGGGCAATGTAACGCCTGGCTCCTCCGGCCGCGACTTGATTTTCGAACACGATATCAGTGCCTTTTACGAAAGTGAAGGTCAATTCTGCTATCGTATTCTGGCTACCGGTACACTTAGTTTTCCCAATGGCACCACAGATACTTTTGCCAGTTGGTCCAATGTAGAATGTGTGGAGCAGATCGCTATCATCCATGTACCTACTGCCATGGTGCCGGAAGGCAAGAACAACTTCTTTAAGCCAGTGATATCCTTTGGCAATGCCGATGAGTACCTGATGCTGATCTTCAATCGATGGGGCGAAAAACTGTTTGAAACCCGCGACATCGATGCGGCATGGGATGGTCGCTACAATGGTCGATTTGTGCAACAGGGTGTATACAGCTACTATATTTCCGTCACCGGAGCAAATGGTAATGTGATCGAAAGAAAGGGAACGTTTATGGTGATTCGTTAATACTGCATTATCCTTTTCCCAATTGCTTTGTTTACAGGTTACTAGATGCGGTCAAGCCGTACCCTTTTTGCTAATTTTGCAGGAATTTATTTCACCGCTAAATCCGTTGCCATGTCATTCGACAGCGAAAAATTTACCGGAGAAGGGCTCACCTTCGATGATGTGCTGCTCTTACCCGCCTACTCGGACATATTGCCACGCGATGTAGAACTCACCTCACAGCTAACCCGCAATATCCGTATCAACGTACCGGTAGTGTCGGCCGCCATGGATACAGTTACCGAGTCGGCATTGGCTATAGCTATGGCACGTATAGGCGGTATGGGGGTGTTACACAAAAATATGAGCATACAACGTCAGGCGGAGGAGGTGCGCAAGGTAAAGCGCTCCGAAAGCGGCCTGATCCTTGATCCAGTTACCTTGCATGAAAATGCAGTAATCGGTGATGGGTTGGCACTCATGAAAGAGCACAAAATAGGCGGTATTCCCGTTGTCAATGACGACAACAAGCTGGTCGGCATTCTCACCAATCGTGACCTCCGCTTCGAGACTGATTTGCAAAAACCCATTGAAGGGGTAATGACCCGCGAAGGACTCATTACCGCACCCGAAGGCACCACCCTAAAGCAAGCAGAGCTCATCCTGCAAGAGTATAAGATTGAAAAACTGCCGGTGGTAGATAAGGAAGGCCACCTGGTGGGCTTAATCACCTACAAGGATATCCTCAAACTGCAGAGCCACCCCAATGCTTGCAAAGACGAATATGGTCGTCTCCGTGTAGGGGCAGCCGTTGGCGTAACGGCTGATATGCTGGAAAGACTGGAAGCACTGGTTAAAGTCGGCCTTGACGTAGCCTTTATCGATACGGCCCATGGGCACAGCAAAGGTGTGATGCAGGCCCTGAAAAAGGCAAAACAAACCTTCCCTGAGCTAGATGTGGTAGCGGGTAATATTGCCACGGGCGAAGCGGCCAAGGCCTTGGTAGATGCCGGAGCAGATGCGGTAAAAGTAGGTGTGGGACCCGGCTCTATCTGTACCACGCGCGTGATCGCTGGTGTAGGTGTGCCACAGTTGACGGCCATCTTCGAGTCAGCGAAGGCGATAGCCGGCACTGGTGTACCGGTAATCGGTGATGGCGGCATTCGCTATTCTGGCGATTTGGTTAAGGCCCTGGTTGCCGGAGCAGATACCATTATGGCGGGCTCCTTGTTTGCCGGAGTTGAAGAGAGCCCGGGTGAAACCATCATTTATGACGGCAGGCGCTTCAAGTCTTACCGTGGAATGGGATCTGTAGAAGCCATGCATGCCGGTTCTAAAGACCGCTACTTCCAGGATGTAGAGGATGATATCAAAAAGTTGGTACCCGAGGGCATCGTAGGTCGGGTCCCCTTCAAAGGCACCCTTTCTGAAGTGATGACACAATATATAGGGGGGCTTCGAGCGGGTATGGGCTATTGCGGTGCGCGAAATATCCAGGAACTGAAGAAGGCTAAGTTTACCAAGATCACTGCGGCCGGTGTACGGGAAAACCACCCGCATGATGTGGTCATCACCAAGGAAGCACCCAACTATTCACGTTAATTTGGCGGTATGTCGCAAGATGGATTATTCGAGGCGCCCAAGGCCCTGTTATTAGAAATAGAGCAATACGAACCGGCCAATGCAGAAGAGGTCGAGCAATTTCGCATCCAATACCTTGGCGCCAAAGGGGCTATCAAGCGGTTGTTTGGCGCCATAAAGGATATCCCCAACGAACAGAAAAAAGCCTACGGGCAGCTAGTCAACCAGGTTAAACAAACCGCTGAAGCAAAATGGGAAGCCTGGAAAGAGCAGTTTGCCGGTCAACAGCAGCAGCAACAAGCCGGTGACCTGACTCGACCAATCGTACAGGGGGCACCAGGGGCCCGCCACCCGTTGTCCATCATTCGCAATAAAATCATTACCGTCTTCAATCGTATCGGGTTTACCGTGGCCGAGGGGCCGGAGATAGAAGATGACTGGCACAACTTTACCGCACTCAATATTCCGGCAGACCATCCGGCTCGCGATATGCAGGATACCTTTTTTCTGCAACGCCACCCGGATATTGTACTGCGCACCCACACCTCCCCAGTACAGATCCGCTACATGGAAGAGCATGAACCACCCATTCGGATCATCTCCCCGGGTCGTGTCTTTCGTGTAGATAATGACAGCACACACTCACCGGTTTTTCACCAGGTGGAAGGACTTTACATCGCTAAAGGCGTAAGCTTTGCTGAGCTTAAACAGACCCTGTATTACTTCGTGAATGAAATATTTGGCGAAGGTACCGAAGTGCGTTTTCGTCCCTCTTATTTTCCGTTCACCGAGCCCTCTGCCGAAATGGATATTGCCTGGAAAAAGGATGGCAAAGACAGTTGGATGGAAATATTGGGCTGTGGCATGGTAGACCCCAACGTACTGGAAAACTGCAACATTGACCCGGATATCTACACGGGCTATGCCTTTGGTATGGGGGTAGAACGTATTGCCATGCTGAAATACGGTATTCGTGATATTCGCCTGTTTTACGAAAATGACGTCCGTTTTCTACGGCAATTCACTGCTGACACCTGATTTGGGGTAGCCTTCCGGCATTCGTTACCTTTGTTATCATGAGATCGATCAACACAATCGCCATCGTTGGCGCTGGCACTATGGGTAGCGGCATTGCACAGGTAGCTGCCTTAGCCGGCTTTTCCGTTCTGATTTATGATGTACACAAAGAGGCCTTAGACACTGCTAAAGCCAGGATTACCAAAAACCTGGAAGGCGGCATCGTGCGTGGCAAGCTGACCGAAGAAGACAAAGAGCAAGCCTTGGCCCGGATCGATTTTACGCACAAGTTCAAAAATGTCACCGGTGACTTGATTATTGAAGCGGTAATCGAAAAACTGGAGCTAAAGCATAAGATATTTACAGATCTGGCCGCCCAAAATGAACCTACCACCATTCTGGCCTCAAACACCTCCTCTATTCCCATTACACAGTTGGCCAGTATAGTGCCGCATCCGGAGCGAGTGGTCGGCATGCACTTTTTCAATCCAGTGCACATCATGAAGTTGGTAGAAGTAATCAGTGGCGATGCTACCGACCCAGATGTAGCGCAACAAGTGAAAGCCGCTGCCGAACAAATGGGAAAGCAAGCGGTAATGGCGGCCGACAGTCCCGGTTTTATTGTCAACCGTGTAGCCAGGCCATTCTACGTAGAGGCGCTGAAGATATTGGAGGAGCAAGTGGCAGACGTAAACACCATCGATGCACTGGTAAGAGCCAGTGGATTTAAGATGGGCCCCTTCCAGCTAATGGACCTGATCGGTGTGGATAGCAACCATTATACCACACAGTCGATGTACAATGCCTTCTACCAGGAGCCTCGCTTCCGCCCCAGCCGTATCCAGGAAAAAATGGTGTTGGCCGGGCGGCATGGCCGAAAAACCGGTAAAGGATTCTACGACTACGAAAAATAAGCTAACCGACTGATTTACAGGCAAAATTTCGCCCGCTGGTAAAGATACCCCCTTTCTAAAGCCCGAAAAGCAAGCCTTTCAGCCTACCCATAAATATTTTTGGGCGAAATGAAGTCTGTTTATCAGGGAGTTACAAAATAGCATTCGGCATTATTTTTCAATTTCCTTGTTTTTTCCGGGGCGGAAATCCTATCTTTGCCATCCGAAAAATTAAAAACACTAACGATCGTGGATACATTGAGTTACAAAACCGTTTCTGCCAATAAGCAGACTGTCCAGCGCGAGTGGTTCGTAGTCGATGCTGACGGACAGGTGCTGGGTCGCCTGGCATCAAAGATCGCTACCTACCTGCGCGGTAAGCACAAACCAACTTATACTCCGCATGCAGATGCGGGTGATTATGTGATTGTATTGAATGCCGACAAGGTACGCCTCACTGGCAATAAGTGGGCAGCCAAGAAGCACATCACGTACAGCGGCTACCCAGGTGGGCAGAAATCGACCTCTATGGAGGAAATGCGCGACAAACACCCGGAGCGCATTATTGAAAACGCGGTAAAAGGCATGCTCCCAAAGAATAAGCTAGGCCGCGCCATGTATAAGAAGCTATTTGTGTACACCGGCAACGAGCACCCACACGCAGCTCAGCAGCCGAAGACGCTAAACCTTGATAAATAATTGCTATGGATTATATAGTAACTACAGGACGTAGAAAGGCTTCCGTTGCCCGTGTTTACCTCAAAAAAGGGTCCGGCAACATTACCATCAATGACAAGCCCTACGATGAGTTTGTAGATGCGCCTCACCTGAAGGATGTGGTGGTAGAGCCATTGGTTACCATTGACGCCCGCAACGACTTTGACGTAAAGGTCAATGTAGCCGGTGGTGGCATCAAGGGCCAGGCCGAAGCCATCCGTTTAGGCATCAGCCGTGCCCTGGTAGAATACAATGAAGAAATCAAACCAGAACTGAAGAAACGCGACCTGCTCACCCGTGACCCACGAAGAGTAGAGCGGAAGAAGCCAGGTCTGAAGAAAGCCCGTAAGAGCGAGCAGTTCAGCAAGCGTTAATCTCAGTTTTTTTAACCTAGAATATCCAGTTTACAATGGAATCTATCGATACAAAAGCACTATTGGAAGCCGGTGTACACTTTGGACACCTGAAGAAAAAGTGGAACCCGAAGATGCGTCCCTACATCTTCATGGAAAAGAAGGGCATCCACATCATTGACCTGAATAAGACCAAGGATAAGATGGAAGAAGCGGCAGCCGCTTTGAAGTCTATCGCCCGTTCAGGCCGTAAGATCATGTTTGTCGCCACCAAGAAGCAGGCCAAAGACATTGTGGCCAACGCAGCACGCAGCGTCAACATGCCCTTCGTTACCGAGCGCTGGTTAGGGGGTATGATGACCAACTTCGCCACCATTCGCAGGTCTGTAAAAAAGATGCAGAGCATCGACAAAATGCTGAATGACGGTGAAGCCGAAAACATCACCAAGAAAGAGCGCCTGGTGCTCTCCCGTGAGCGCGACAAGATGGAGCGCGTACTCGGTGGTGTAGCTATGCTGAATCGTCTGCCGGCTGCACTCTTCATCGTGGATATAGCCCATGAAGACATTGCCGTGAAAGAAGCTAAGCGCCTCAATATTTCCACCTTTGGCCTGGTTGATACTAACTCCGACCCGACAGAAGTGGACTTCCCGATTCCAGCCAATGATGATGCTACCAAGTCAGTTAAAGTGATCGTTGACTACATCACCAAGGCTATTCAGGAAGGCCTGGAAGAGCGTAAGCACGACAAGGAAGAGCTGAACCAGGAAGAGGAAGCCGCAGCAACCGGTCAACCAAAGGCTGAAGCAGGTGAAAAGAAGCGCAGAACGCGCAAGAAAAAAGCTACCTCAGCTACTAAGGTGGAAACCGGAAGCGACAAGAAAGAAGACAAGTAAACCAAATACTTAACCTACACAATTACACAACAATGGCAATCTCTGCTAGTGAAGTAAATAAACTACGCCAAGCAACAGGGGCCGGTATGATGGACTGCAAGAAGGCCTTGCAGGAGACCGGTGGCGATTTTGATGCAGCTATCGACTACCTCCGCAAAAAAGGCCAGAAGGTAGCCGCCAAGCGTGCCGATCGTGAGGCTAACGAAGGTGTTGTAATCGCCCTGACCAGCGATGATAATAAGACCGGCTACGTATTACACGTAACCAGCGAAACCGACTTTGTAGCTAAAAATCAGGATTTCATTGATTTCGCTACGGCAATCACCGAAGCCGCCAAAGCGGCTGACGCCAAGACCAAGGAAGAGGTATTGGAGCTTACCATTGATGGCGCTTCAGTAAAAGAGAAGCTGGAAGAAATGGTAGGTAAGATCGGAGAGAAAATCGAATTGGGTCGCTACGACCGTGTGGAAGGTGAAATGGTTATCCCTTACATCCACATGGGTTACAAGATCGGTGTACTGGTTTCCTTCAATCAGGCCGGCAATGGCGAGATGAGTGAAGTAGGAAAAGACATCGCCATGCAGATTGCTGCCATGAATCCGGTTGGTATAGATGAGGAAGACGTTCCGGAAGAGGTAAAGCAAAAAGAATTGGAGATGGGCCGGGAACAGGCCCTGGCAGAAGGTAAGCCCGAGCAGATCGTAGATAAGATCGCACAAGGTAAGCTGCAGAAATTTTTCAAGGATAATACCTTGTTGCACCAACCTTTTGTAAAGGACAGCAGCAAAAAAGTGAATGAAGTACTACAGGCTGTCGACAACGACCTGAAAGTACTGCGCTTTACCCGTGTAAGCCTGGGTGAGTAAGCCCTCTGTATGATATACAAAAAGGTCCATCATCCGATGGGCCTTTTTTTTGGCCTGCTGCCCAAATCACCCGCACTCTCCCCGCTATTGCCTGCTGCATTTTCTATCTTTACCTCTCGATGAGCCAGTTGAAATATAAACGCGTACTGCTCAAACTTAGCGGTGAAGCCCTCATGGGGCAGCAGCAGTACGGCATCGACCCGCACCGCATCGCCCAATACGCACAGGAAATCAAAAAAGCCATTGATAAAGGGATTGAGATAGCCATTGTAATTGGTGGGGGCAATATCTATCGGGGCTTGCAGGCCAGTGAAACCGGTATCGACCGGGTACAAGGTGACTACATGGGCATGATGGCCACCGTCATCAACGGCATGGCGCTACAAGATGTATTGGAGAACCATGGTATGGTTACCCGCCTGATGTCGGCCATTGAAATGAAGCAAATCTGTGAGCCTTACATCAGAAGAAAAGCGGTACGTCACCTGGAGAAGAACCGTATTGTCATATTTGCAGCCGGTACAGGTAATCCTTACTTTACTACAGATACAGCCGCTACCCTGAGGGCCATTGAGGTAGAAGCCGATGTGATATTAAAAGGCACACGCGTGGATGGCGTATACAGTGCAGATCCGGAAAAGGATAAAAATGCTACCCGTTACGAGCGTATCTCATTCGAAGAGGTATATAATCGTGGCCTGAGCGTGATGGACATGACCGCTTTTACCCTATGCAAGGAAAATAACCTTCCGCTCATTATTTTTGATATGAACCAAGAAGGCAACCTGCTCAAGGTACTGAAAGGCGACTCTATCGGCACCTTGGTCAATAATTGATAACGACAAATCCCGAATGCCATGGAAGAATTGCAAATGATACTGGATGATACGCGCGAACAAATGGAAAAAGCCATTGACCACCTGGAAAATGAGCTGAGCAAAATCCGCGCAGGTAAGGCAAGCCCAGATATGCTGAGCGGTGTTATGGTTGACTATTATGGGGTAAAAACCCCCATCAATCAAACGGCCAGCATCAATTCACAAGATGCAAAGACACTGGTGATAAAGCCCTTTGATAAATCGATGCTTCAAGAGATTGAAAAGGGTATCCTCGGGGCCAACATTGGCGTTACCCCACAAAATGATGGTGACTTTATCCGAATTGTGTTGCCTCCTCTTACCGAAGAACGTAGAAAGGAGCTGGTAAAGAGCGTCAATCGCCATGGTGAAGAGACACGCGTAAGTGTGCGTAATATCCGCAGAGATGCTATGCACCAGGTAAAGGATCTGCTGAAGGAAGGGTTATCTGAAGACATGGAAAAAGATGCAGAACAGGACATTCAAAAAATGACGGATGACTACACCGATAAAGTGAATCGCCACCTTTCCCAAAAAGAGGAAGAGATTATGAAGGTGTAACCAATACTACCGTGAAGCAACTACAGCAGCCTCGTCTTATTGGACGGGGCTTTTTATTTTACATACCGTCTGAGAATACGGCCAAAGAGATAGTAAAACCCCCCAAACAACAACACAGCCGCCAGCGCCTTTCCTACACCATCCCAGGTAAAACCATTGGTGTTCCATTCAAAAATGAAGTAAGCCACGCCAAAGAGCAGGCTCATGATTACTACCCGCTGAAAGGGTATAGTCGGCTTTTCGTTTTGATCAGGCATCGGTGGGTGTTCCCGTCAAAGTTAGGATAGTAATCTCAGGTGGCATACCAATACGGCCGGGAAAACCGTGAAAACCAAATCCTCTGTTCACGTAAAGGTATTGGTCATCTGCGTGGTATAGACCGGCCCAATGTTTAATGTGATACTGTACCGGGCTCCATTTCACCCGCTTGGTATGTACTCCAAATTGCATGCCGTGGGTATGTCCGCTGAGTGTAAGATCGACCGGTAGCTTATGGTCCACCACTTGGGCGCTCCAGTGAGATGGATCGTGCGACAGCAGTAGTCTGACATCTGCTGTATCTGTACCGGCTAACGCTGTATCGAGCTGTCCGTGCTTCGGCATGCGAGAAGAAGCGCCCCAGTTTTCTACCCCGGCTATAGCCAATGTATGCTCACCAAATTGTACCATTCGGTTTTCATTCAGCAGCAGATCCCACCCGAGCCATTCGTGGGTTTGTTTCAGTAAGGAGAGGTTCGCTTGTTTGGCGGCAGCAGATGGCCAACGGGCATAGTCACCATAATCATGGTTGCCAAGAATAGAGTATACCCCCAACGGGGCCTTTATCTGCTCAAAAATATCAAAGGTGTGCTCAATTTCTTCAGCCCGGTTGTTCACCAAATCACCGGTAAAGCAGATCATATCCGGAGCGGCCTCCAGTAGTCGGTTGACCCCTTTGCGTACCCCTTTTCGACTGTAGAGGCTACCCGCATGGATATCTGATATTTGCCCGATGGTAAGACCCTCCATGCTTTTCGGCAAACCGGGAATATGAATTTTCTTGCGCACCAGCCGGTAATCATGCGCACCAACAGCTACACCATAAGTCATAGCACCAACCGGAATAGCGGCTGCCACCACCCCTGCCTTAGCCAGCAGGTTACTTCGTGTCATATCCGATGCTTTGCCATTTACCTCCTGATCCATCAGCGCCATAACCTGATCTCCACCCCAGGTAAATAACCTGCGTACATCGTCCAGTACCAGGAATACCAGCACAAAGAATTTGGCAAAGTAGGTAATCAACAAGCTGCTTACCAGTGCATTGCGCCAACCCGGTCGTATGCGCTCAATGGGGGTAAAGTGATACATAAAAAAAGCCGCCAGCGCCATAGCGTTGAAAGACCAAAAGATCACCTGGGCCCAAAAGAACCAGGTAGGCTGTCGCACCAACACCTTGATCACCTCAAATACGTAGAGGTCAAGTAAGACAAATAAACTGGCTACAAAGGCCAGAGAAAGCAATTTTTTCATGAAGTTGTACTGCGGCTTTGTAATTCCTCAATCACTTTGAGGCTTTCCTTAACGTGTTGTGCAGGCTGGAATTGCGAGTTAAAAATATGACGAATTATGCCCTCTCCATCGACAATATAGGTGACACGGCCCGGCACCAGGCCCAGCATGCTTTTTGGTACACCGAAAGATTTTCGCACCGTATTGGAGATGTCACTCAGCAAGGTAAAAGGCAACTGATGCTTCTCTGCAAAAGCTGCATGCTTTTTAGGTGTATCAGCACTGATGCCAATTACTATGGCTCCCTTATCGGTAAAGTCCTCAAATTGATCCCGAAAGCTGCATGCCTCGGCAGTGCATCCTGGTGTATCGTCTTTTGGGTAAAAGTAAATGACGGCTATTTGTCCCGCCAATTGACGACTATCAAATGATTGTCCTTGCTGATCCGGCAGTGTGAAATGCGGTATCGCATCTCCTACTTTCAATTTTGCCATAAGTTCACGTTGCTTTATGGGTAAGCGTATTTTGGTAAAATATGTTCAACCCAATCTCGAATTGTACCCTCGAAATGTCCGCTTACGGGTCGTCATAACCTAGTTTTAATGGATTAATAATACCCCCTTAACAAGATAAGATATTGACTATCAATACTTTTGATGCATCAAATAAGTATGCCTGTGCTACCAGCGTATCGGCTTGCGCCCCTCCATTTTTATTGTAGGCCCGCTTACAACCAAAATGCTGCCCCCATTACCGAACTAAAACACCCCACACGATGAGAAAGGTGGTATGGTGGATAGCTTTCGCTTACTTCACCGGCCAACTCATCGGCATCTCCGGCTGTGTCAGCTACTTCAGAAAAATTCCACACTACACGCCCCCGACCTGGCAAGTGCGTGGTGACGTAACGAGGATTCAGTGGGGGTCATGCAACGAAAGCAGCGATCCGCAGCCTTTCTGGCCGGTATTGGCCGATCGAAATCCGGATGCCTTTATCTGGCTGGGCGATATCGTGTACCCCGACCCGCTCTTGCCCGGCCCCGTAATGAATCTGAATAGGCTGGAGCACCTCTATGCCGTTCAAAAGACCTTGCCCGATTATGCGGCTTTTCGGGCAAAGATACCGGTGATAGGTATCTACGATGATCACGATTATGGATGGGATAATGGGGGAAAGTATTACCCATACAAAGAACAATCTAAGCAGCTATTGCTGGACTTTTTGGATGAGCCGCAGCATAGTCCACGCAGAAGACAAGCAGGGGCCTACGCCAGCTATACCTTGGGCAGCCCACCTCACCAAGTGAAGATACTCTTGCTCGACACACGATTCAACCGGGAAGACCCCGGACCTACTGCTGATATTCTGGGTGAGCACCAGTGGCAATGGCTACAACGGGAATTAGCACAATCTACCGCGCAGGTACACCTGATCGGGTCCTCCATTTCCATACTAAGTGAAGACCATCACACTGAAAACTGGTCACACTTTCCCCAAAGTCGGAAACGGCTGTTTACTATGCTTCAGGCCCTCTCCCCGGAAGGATTGGTGATAGTGAGTGGGGACAAGCATTTTGGGGAATTGCGGCACCTATCCCTTGCTGGTCAATCGATCTACGAAATGATATCGAGTGGACTGACACATTACAATGATACCCCCCGATACAAGAAGAAAGCACCCTTGCAAGCGTACAGCGGGTTAAATGCCGGTGAATTAACCGTCAACTGGAAGGAGCAATATATGACACTCGCTTTGCTGAATGGGAAAGGGCAAGCCGTCATTTCACAGTCCATTCCGTTAACTGCCCCACTTGTGGCAGAATAAAAAAGCGGCACCGAAACCGGTGCCGCCCTCACAAGTCAAACACTTACTATGATTTAGCTACACTTGGAATGGCCGCAGCTCTTACAAGTAAGACAACCCTCCTCATATACGAGCGACTCCTCGCCACACTTCGGACATTCGTTGTCTACTGCTACGGTACCGTTGGGGATGTACTTTTTCAGTGCCCGTACGACCCCGTTTTTCCACGTGTTCAAAGACTCTTCGTTCAAGTTCAGGCTGGACACCATGTCAACTGCGTATTCCAATGGCATACCATGACGCAGTACGCCTGAAATAAGCTTGGCATAGTTCCAGTATTCTTTGTTGAAGGTCCGGCTCAGGCCTTCTATGGTGATGCGGAAACCGTCCTTATCAATGTATTGGAAGTCGTAGCGACTGCTACCATCTTCCAGTTTGGTCTTGATCACCCACCCGGTTTCTGTATGCTGCAAGATGGAGAAGGAATCTTCGGCACGACCGGTAAAGATCTCATAGGGACGATCCTTGTATTTGCCGACTACCGCGATCCACTTTTCTTGATTGTTACTGAATTTGATCACATCGGCTTCCAGTTTCTCCGGGCGCTTTGGCGCACGGGTAACCAGTGCTTCTTCTGCTTCTTCCTTCTTTTCTTTGCCACTCACCAGTACACCGCTGCGAGAGCCATCGCGATAGATGGTAACTCCTTTACAGCCCGCTTCCCAGCCGGTTTCATACACCTGTGACACCAATTCTTCGCTCACTTCTGCCGGTAAATTCACGGTCACAGAAATAGAGTGATCTACCCACTGTTGGATGCGGCCTTGCATCTTCACCTTAGCCACCCAATCCACATCATTGGCGGTAGCCTTATGGTAAGGTGACTGGGCAATGATCTCTTCAACTTGTTCCGCTGACATGGACGCTACCTCTTCCAGGTTATATCCATTAGCCTCCAGCCAAACCTTGAAGTTGTGGTGGAATACGTTATACTCCTCCCAGGCATCTCCCACTTCATCCACAAAGTCTACACGAGACTTGGTATCATTAGGATTGACCTTCTTTCTACGCTTGTAGGATACCATAAAGGCCGGCTCGATACCGCTGGTGGTTTGTGTCATGATAGAGGTAGTACCCGTAGGTGCGATGGTCAGCAAAGCAATATTTCTTCGCCCATACTCCACCATATCCTGGTACAGCTCAGGGTCTTTTTCCTTAATGCGCAAAATGAAAGGATTGGTCTCCTCTCGCTTTGCATCGTAGATCGGGAATGCTCCACGCTCCTTCGCCATGGTTACAGAAGACCGGTACGCCTCTACAGCCAGAGTGCTGTGCACTTTCTCGCTGAATTCAATTGCTTCATCTGAGCCATAGCGAATACCCAGAGCCGCCAACATATCGCCTTCGGCTGTGATGCCCACACCGGTTCTGCGGCCTTGCTCGGCTTTTTCTTTGATCTTGGTCCACAGTTTGAATTCCCGCTCGCGGATTTCCCATACTTCAGGGTCATCTTCGATCTTCTTCAGTATGCGATCCACTTTTTCCTGCTCCAGGTCAACGATATCATCCATGATACGCTGCGCTACCTGTGCATGTTCCTTGAACTTCTCGAAGTCAAATGTTGCCTCAGGGGTGAATGGGTTTTCTACGTAACCATACAAGTTGATCGCCAGCAGGCGGCAGCTATCGTATGGACAAAGTGGTATCTCTCCACATGGATTGGTAGAGACCGTCTTGAAGCCCAGATCGGCATAGCGGTCGGGAATGGCTTCCCGCGCTACCGTGTCCCAGAAAAGGACACCCGGCTCTGCTGATTTCCAGGCGTTATGAATAATCTTCTTCCACAGGGCCTGTGCATCGATCTCTTTTTTCACCACCGGCTCATCGCTGTCGATCGGATATTGCTGTACGTAGGGCTTTCCCGACTTTACGCACTGCATAAATTCGTCATCGATCTTCACCGATACATTGGCGCCTGTCACCTTGGTACCATCCATCTTGGCGTCAATAAAGCGCTCGGCATCCGGGTGCTTGATAGAGATAGTCAGCATTAATGCGCCTCTTCGGCCATCCTGTGCCACCTCCCGGGTAGAATTGGAGTACCGCTCCATAAAAGGCACCACGCCAGTAGAAGTCAAAGCACTGTTCATGACCTCCGAACCGGTGGGTCGGATATGCGACAAATCATGACCCACACCGCCTCTGCGCTTCATCAATTGCACTTGCTCCTCATCAATCTTCATAATACCCCCATAGCTATCGGCTTGTCCATCGTTTCCGATTACGAAACAGTTGGACAAAGACACAATCT
>CAJXXO010000036.1 GCA_913062655.1 uncultured Bacteroidota bacterium
TAAGGAGGACATCATCAACGACCTGACGCCTAAAATTTTGCGTACACAATTCTTTAAGTGTATGCTCGATGCCAATGCCAGTGAGCATGGTGCACGGATGACGGCCATGGAGCAGGCTACGGAGAATGCCAATGAACTGCTGAAGGATCTGCGACTGAGTTACAACAGAGCTCGCCAGGCAGCCATTACCACTGAGCTCACGGAGATCGTAAGTGGTGCGGCCGCCCTGGAAGGCAACTAAGTCGATACGAACTACTTGTGGAAAGCTTTACCGGACGTGGGTTTGGTAAAGCTTTCTTATTTTTAGTGGCTCGCGAAAACAGCCTATGGAGCAACTGGAACAGCACATCGAAGCCATACTGTTTGCCTCCGAAAAACCGGTGGAACAGCAGGAGATCATAGATGTACTCAATAACCTGCAGGAAGAGGCTTTCTTTGAGTCTTCCACCATAGAATCAACGTTGCAGCAATTGAGGGACAAGTATAAGGATCCTAAATATGCCTTTGCCTTAGTTGAAACCGGTGGTGGCTACCAATTTCTCACTAAAGCGGACTATCACGATACGGTATCCGTATTTCTTCGTCAACGGTCCAATAAGAAACTCTCAACGGCAGCCATGGAAACCCTGGCCATCATTGCCTACAAACAACCGGTGACCAAAGCCGAAGTGGAGCAGATCAGAGGCGTGAATTGCGACTACACCATCAATAAATTGCTGGAAAAAGATCTGATTGTAATCAATGGACGAGCAGAGGCACCGGGAAAACCCATTATTTACGGACTCAGTGAAACCTTTATGGACTATTTTGGCATCAATTCGATTGACGACCTACCAAAGCCCAAGGAGGTAGCGCCTACCGAAGATAACACCATAGGTGAACGTACGGAAGAGGCCGAATGACCGCGGAGGCGTATTGGCTACCGCTCCGGCAGGCGCTGAAGCAGCAGGAGAACCCTGAACGCGCCAGGCAGATGAAGCGCTACATGCGCGATCAGTTCGATTTCTATGGGATCGATGCGAAATCGGTAAAACAATTGACGGCCCGATTCATCGCGCAACACCAGGGAGCAATCCCCTCATTAATCGATCGCATCGACTGGTGTTGGCAACAGCCGCAGCGGGAGTGGCAGTATATTGGCCAGCAGCAATTGTATCGCTGGAGAAAGGAACTGCGGCTTGATGATCAGGCCTGGCTGACTTCGCTGACACTTCAGAAGGCTTGGTGGGATACAGTCGACTTTTTAGCCAGTAATTGCTGGGGGCACTACTTTAGGCAATTTCCGGACCAAAGGGAGGCGTTATTGCCCCATTGGATCGATGGAGAAGAGATGTGGTTGCAGCGTGTAGCTATTTTATTTCAGTTGAAGTACAAGGAACAAACCGATATGGAATGGTTGCTTCGGGCTATTGAGCCCTTGAAGGGAGCTTCTGCCTTTTTCATACAAAAAGCGATCGGTTGGGCGCTGCGACAATATGCCAAAACCAATCCGGATGAGGTAAGGCGCTATGTGGAAGGAGCCGGGCTGTCGCCACTAAGTGAAAGAGAGGCCACTAAGCATTTGACATAAAAAAAGCGGACAACCTTCGTGAGAAAATTGCCCGCTCCACTTTTGATCGAGGTTAGTCAATCAAAAGCTCGTTCCCTTTTCCAGCTCACTTTCAGGCACTCCTTGCGGAGCTGCGCCTTGCTGGTCTTACTTGTCAACCGGCTACAGTGCTAAGTTAGACTTAACCTGCAACTGGACATTCTTCTGGAGCCGAAACTCTTTCAATCCATACCCGGAGGTAAGAATCCTTCGAACGACAACGTAATCGGTTTACACTACGGTAGGCATCCGGTGATGCCACCTCGCCCCGCACTGCATATGTGGCTTACGCCATTTCAAACAGTAACCGGAATTACTGCTCATCCAGTGACATGGACTTGGCAACCTTTCGGTCGGCTGTGCAAGTGACTCGATTTTTCAATCGGTGAACTGTTAAAGAACTGATGTAAATATAGGGGCGCCAGGCAATTCTGCAAAAGAAATGCATATTAAAAGTATAGACATGTTTTGCACCCATTTTAACAGTGTTTTCGACATAGTTATGCACATAATTTGTAACTAAATGTGCAAAAACGAGTTGTAATACACATTCCCATGTTCATTACGATTTTCGGTAAATTCGAGAAGCTAAAAATATACCCTATGGTTTATCGCATACTGTTGTTATTGGCGCTTTGGCTGCCCTTTTCTACTACACTTTTCGGGCAAGATGCTGCTCCAGAGGACGAGGGGTATCAGTTTACTCCTGTCTACGACATGGAAGAGACGGACGTAAAAAGCCAGGGGCGCACCGGTACCTGCTGGAGCTTTTGTACGGCCTCGTTTTTAGAGTCAGAGATGATTAGAATGGGGCGGAAGCCAATCGATTTATCGGAGATGTACATTGTCCGCCAAGTGTACCTTGACAAAGCCGACAACTACATCAGAAGAAACGGTACCGCACAATTTAGCGAAGGGGGGCTCTCGCACGACCTGATGCGCGCCTATGGAAGAGCGGGTGTGTTGCCAGAGTCGGTGTACGATGGAAAAGTGAATGGCATGGCGCCTCATGATCACAGCGAAATGGTAGAAGCCCTGGAGGAATTGGTGAAGCTGTATGCCAAAAAAGATCGGGTGTCGCCCGAATGGAAAGCCGCCCTCCATTCCATTATGGATGTGTATATGGGTGACGTGCCGGAGTCCTTTACCTATGAGGGTAAAACCTATACACCGGCCTCCTTTGCCGAAGAGGTAATAGGCTTGGAGGCTAGCGATTATGTGACGATCACCTCCTTTTCCCATCATCCTTTTTACCAGCCATTCGTGTTGGAAATACCGGATAATTACAGCAATGGACTGTACTATAATGTACCCCTGGCGGACATGATGGCTATCACCGACCATGCTCTGGCCGAAGGCTATACCATTGCCTGGGATGGTGATGTGAGTGAAAAGGGATTTAGTGCGCGACAGGGGCTGGCCGTTCTACCGGCTGAGCCACCCCGCAAAGAAGCTGAATGGCGAGCGGTATTTGCCGCACCGGTAGAAGAGGTGGTGGTGACCCAAGAGAACCGGCAGACTGCTTTTGACACCAAGTCTACTACAGATGACCACTTGATGCACATCACCGGTATGGTAGAGGACCAGCAAGGAAACCGTTACTACACGGTGAAGAATTCATGGGGCGCATTGGGGCCCTACGATGGCTTCCTCTACATGTCGGTGCCTTACTACCAAATGAAGACGGTGGGCATCATGATCCATAAGGATGCACTACCTTCGTCTATACGAGAACAATTGAACCTGTAACAGATCAAACCCACAAAAAACACTTACTATGAAATACTGGATGATTATGTTGGCCTTGGCGGGTTGGCTATTTGTAGGTTGCCAATCTGGCGATAACAACACTACCGCAGACAGCGAAGGCTCCGACACGACACAAACAGAGGAGCCAGGTGAAAAGCCTTTGCTAAGTCCACCCGACAGCACCAGCGCTACCTTGGGCGATTTGACCGTACAAATCAACTATGGCAGCCCTTCTGTTCGCGAACGGGTGATTTGGGACGAACTGGTGCCTTATGGAGAGATTTGGCGTACGGGCGCCAACGAAGCCACCACTTTTACCGTAAATCAGGATGTAATGATTGGTGAAGACACCTTGTCGGCCGGTCGTTACGCTTTGTTTACCATTCCGGCCGAGGGCGAATGGACGGTAATCCTCAATCGTGATGCCGACCAATGGGGCGCGTATGAGTACAATGAAGAAGAAGATGCGCTTCGCTTCATGGTGACGCCAGAGATGACAGATACCGCGCAGGAAAAAATGGCCTTCAAGGCAGAGGCTGAAGAAGCCGCGGTACACGTTCATTTCATGTGGGAAAAGCTGACTTTCACCTTTGCTGTAGTGCCCCTGACGGCCAGTTAATCTTCAACATACTTTTCAATCAGGGCTTCGGTATCGCTAAAGTCTGTTCCTTCGGCTTTGGCGGTATCGATAGCTATTTGTGCCGCCTCTTTTCCCGCTTCAATTTGGCCCGACTTAAAGAGTAACGCGGCATAAGTATCTAAAATGGCATAGCTGGGCTCCATTTCTTTGGCCATGCTAGCCCATTCCAATCCCATTCGAACGGCATTCTCATCCTCCACCTCTTCGTAGATGGTCCAGGCAACAGAATTCAACGTATTGGGGTCATCGGCAGCAAATCCATCGATGTATAGCGTGGCCGTCTCAACATAGGCTTTCCAATTTTCCGTACGCTGATAATAGGTCAGATCCATCATGAGTATGGCCTCTTCCGTACCTGGAATTCCTTTTTCTCTTAGCGCAGCCCGGGCTGCCGGGTAGGCGTCCTCATCTTCCTGATACAAAGCAGCACGGAGGTGTTGCATAACGGCATTGGTAATCACGTCCTTCGCCTCTGCGCCAAAGGTGCTGGTATATTCCTCCAAATTTTCAGCCAGGTAAAGAAATGCATCTGATGTGACGGCCGGAGGAAAGTATTGCATAACGCGAAAGGCGTAAGGCTCCATCATCTCTTCGGCAGAAAGGGAAGCATAGAAGGCTTCTTCCTTTCCGCCACTGGACGCACAAGCCTTTGACAAAGCCACCAGGTAACGGGCTACCACTTCCTTGTCATCCGGCTGTTGTTGGTAGGCCTGCTCAAGGTCTATGAGCAGGTCTTTACGCTGTAGTACCTGGTCGATTTCTTCCATAAAGGGCGCCACAGGCATAGCTCCGCATAGGCGATGGACCAATTCACCGCTCCCATCAATGAACAAAAGGGTAGGATACGCACGGACGGCATATGTTTTAGCGATCTCCAGGCCCTCCCCTTTCTCCATGTCAAACTTGACATTGATGAAGTTTTCATTCATGATAGCGCCTACCTCATCATCAGTGAATACATTAGCGGCCAGCCACTTACAAGGGCCGCACCATGTCGTGTATGCATCCATGAATATGAGCTTGTCCTCTGCTTTGGCTTTCGCCTTGAGTTCAGCCCATGTGCCTTCGGTAAACTGAATGCCTTGGGCTGAGACGGAAAAAACACCCGTGCCTAAGAGTGTAAAAAGTACAATAAAAAAGCGCATAAGCTGAAACCTTTTGGAGCGTGGAAAGTAATAATAGGAAATTGTAGCAGTTAAAATAATGAATTTGCGGGGACGAAGTGGAGGTAAAGTGAGTGTAGGAGCACGCCTAAGGCATCTTTACAACAAATTCCGGCCATTTTTTTCAACCGTTGGAACCCTTCCTAATTGGTTGCGTTACAAGTATGGCAACTGCGTTATCAACACAGAATTTGTATCTTCGCAGGTCGTCCTCGTTTTGCATAACCCTAAAAAAAGTTCTTGAATGCGTCAGCTTAAGATCTCTAAGTCCATTACCAATCGTGAAAGTCAGTCTATTGAGAAGTACTTGCAGGAGATTGGTAAGGTAGATCTCATTACGGCCGAGGAAGAAGTGGAATTGGCCAAGCGTATCAAGCAAGGTGACCAGGAAGCCTTGGAGAAGTTGGTAAAAGCTAACCTCCGATTTGTGGTTTCCGTTGCCAAGCAATACCAGAATAATAGTCTATCCTTGAATGACCTCATCAACGAGGGCAATGTCGGGTTGGTGAAAGCCGCCCAAAAATTTGACGAAACCAAGGGATTTAAATTTATCTCCTATGCAGTTTGGTGGATCCGTCAGTCGATCATGCAGGCGTTGGCAGAGCAAAGCCGATTGGTACGTCTGCCACTCAATAAGGTAGGCTCTCTATCCAAAATCAATCAGGCGTTTGCCAACCTGGAGCAAAAGTATGAGCGTGAGCCCACCCCAGAGGAACTGGCCGAAGCGCTTGAGCTTGGTGCGGAGGAAATCGAAACCACCATGCGGGTGTCTACACGTCCGGTTTCTGTCGATGCGCCATTCGTAGAAGGCGAAAACAACACCTTGTTGGATGTACTCGAAAACGATGGTGCTGAAGGTACGGATGAAAACATGGTGTACAGTCACTCTTTGAGTGTTGAGACGGAGCGTTCTTTGTCTACTTTGACAGAGCGTGAGCGCGATGTGATCAAGCTCTTCTTCGGTATCGGTGTGCCGTACCCTATGTCTTTGGAAGATATTGGCGAAAAATTTGGCCTCACTCGTGAGCGCGTACGCCAGATCAAGGACAAAGCGATCGAGAAACTGCGCTCTACCAGCCGCAGTAAGCCATTGAAGTCGTACCTGGCGCACTAAGCCAGTCGAAATCATACAATGGGCCTGTTCTACCGAGCAGGCCTTTTTTGTTTTCCCCTATCCATCCACAGCAAATTCAGTAATTTGTGCCACCGAATAAAGAAGTAATTATGGCGAAGAAAAAATACCAACGACAGCAAGCAGACAACACACAAGACGCCACTCCGTCTTCTGATAGTGGACAACCGATGAACATTCAAACCATTTTACTGGGTGTCATTGCAGTAGCCCTGGTTGTACAGACTTTTTTACTGCTTACCGATGATGGGGGCACCCCTTCCTATGTGCCTAGCGGTACAGCAGCGGCACCGGTAAACAATACCCCTGCGGCTGCCCCGGCACCAAATCCTGCCGCACAGCCGGCCAATAACAATGCCAGCAATCCGAACATCAACGTGACGATGCCCAATCAGCCGCAGCAACAACAGCAGGCACAGCCACAACAAGCCGCCAACACAACCACTGCCGGCTTTTCTGAAAAGACAAAAGACTTTGGCACCGTATCTCGCACGGCAGCGCCCATGAACCATACCTTCACGGTAACGAACAACGGCACACAGCCCTTGACTTACACACAAGTAAGGGGCGATCAGGGCACCACCGTAACCAGTTTCCCTACCGGACCGATTCCTCCCGGTGGTAGTGGCGAGATCAAGATCCAATTTGACCCTAGTACGGCACAGGGCAATGGTATCCAAAGCTGGAACATTCACCTGGATGGCAATACCAATCCCAGTCACCAGCATTTGATCGTTCAGGCAAACATTCAGAATTAATCGATAGACCGCAAAAAAAAAGCCCGTGCACTGATTAAGCGCACGGGCTTTGTTATTTCAGTGGTGTACAGGCGTTATTGAATCATAATAATCTGGCGGTAGGCTCGTCCATCCTCATCCAAGACCTCCAACACGTAAGGACCGGGGGATAAGGTGCCAGCCGACACGGTTTTTGTACCATTTTCTGGTAGCTGTATGGGCTGCGATAGCACTACCTGCCCCTGGAAGTTCAGGACTTGAAGTTGCCCGTTTGGTATGGGAACAGCCGAGTTAATCAGGAACTGTCCATTGTTAGGATTGGGGTACACCCGCAACGGATTAGGCGCTTTTTCTTCAACGCCACTAATGGTAACGGTAGCCTCGGCTACGGCCGGCTTAGACTCTTCGTTGCCGACTCTGTCGACTGAGGTACAATAGAAGCCATAGGTTATTCCAGGTTCACCAATTAAAGTTAATTCACCCGTAACTGTACTCGTGACCGATACGAAAGGCTCGCCATCTCTTGATACAAAAATGTAGTAATTATCGATTCCACTTAGTTGGTCATTACCCAGGGTGTTAATAAAAATCGTATCTCGACTAAGGCTAGCCGTAAGGCTGGATGTACCAGGTGAGCGGTCAATGACATTCACCCAAATGTTGGTCAAAATAGGCTCATTTTCGTCAAAGTAAATAGTGGCCTGACTTTCAATACGTTTTCCGTTAGCGACATCTGGTTTCAAGCTAATGCTATATGCGCAACTTCCTTCTCCTTCAGGTGCTGTCTTATTTGGCGGTAAGAAACCATCCAAAATAGGCAACTCTAAAGTGGTACCATCTAAAGAAGTGAATGTCCAGTTAGCTACACCGGCCAATGTGTCTAGCCATCCCATTACCCTAACATAGAGCCCGTTTTTAGCTCGCATATCAACGGTGTATACAAATGATTGCCGATTCTTAGGTATACGGTAAGTCTCCTCAGCTATAGAAAAATCATGAAAACTGAAGGATTTGATGTTGTACGCTGCCGTGTCAATAGGTACCTCGATTTTAACGATTTGCGCATCTGCCGAAGCGGTATCGATGTTTTCATACGTTACCAGGAAGAAATGTTCATCAGAAACATTAATGTACTGAAGCGAGTCTACTCCACTAGGGCCATATATAGCGTTGGGATCCATAGAGTTGACCGATCGGGTTTTCTTTTTCTTCTTTTCACGCTGATTCAATTCTTTACCTACTTCTTTTTCAAGGTCTTTTAATTGTTTTTGCAACTCAGGGCAATCTTTTGACAATTCTCTCAAGCGGGATAGCTTATCATAGAGTGTCTTCAAATCTTTGGTCGTTTTATAAGAATCTCTGATATGCTGTCTGACATCTTCAATGTCTTTCAGATTCTCTAAGGCAAAAAAGAAGGAAGACAGTTCTGCATTTGGGTTATTGTCTATCCATCGATTAATTTGATCGGATTGTCCCTTCATAAACTTTGCTGCACCGAGATCAACTAGCTTATCAGTACCCAACTGTAAAACCTCAGACGCAATTTGGGCATTTCCTGCACGAACATTGGCGTCAAAGTCTGCAGGCAAAGACTCATAAATACTATTGGTAGTACCCGTAGCGTAATTGTACGTGGCACCCATTACTTGTCCCAAATTTGCCATGTGTGTGGTAGTTGCTTTTGTTGCCTTTGCTAACCAGCCAACAGGTGTCTTATCCATCTTTGCCAGGGATAATCCCTGGTCGATAGCATTGATGGACTCAACGGCCAAGTTTTCACTCATGTCCATATAAGAGCCATTACCACATGAACCGAATAAATTAGGTTTTGCGGTGTAAGTGATAAAATCATTATCTCCTGTAGAAGTTGCCCGTGCGATAAAAGGAATGCTATATGTACCCTCTGCCGGTATATGAGGAATCCAAATTCGCTTAGAGTATCCATTGTAAGGTTCTCCGGCAAATGAATCTATAGGAGTAGGGCTGGTTAATGCTGAATCAAAGAAAACCTGTATGTCTTCATATCGCCAGGTAAACGTTGTGTCTTCTGTTGTAATGGTGTAGGACCCGGAGTCGGGTGGCGTGAACCAATCTGTAAGGAAGGTGATGTCAACAGATTTGGGCCAGACTAAATAGGTTACAACCCCTGATGCTTTAATGTTACCCCTATTGTAAACATTGAGCGTAAATCGGGTGTCACGGTTGGTTCTATATCTGGCAGGTCCAGTTATTTCACTAAAAGTATAGGGATATTGCAAGGCATTTACTTCAAAACCATTTGGGTACAGAATCGGGGCTTCACCCGGTATCTGCACTTCAACATCATAAAACCCTTCACTTGCAAAATGGAGATCAATGAGTACTTGTAATTCTGTACCATTTTCATTGGCGTATATTTCAAAGGGCGAGTAGGTTTCACCATTTCTTGATAAGACGATTTGGACGTTTGTGTCTAAGCCGCCCCCAAAAAATTGCATAGCATGGTCACCTCCAGTTCCTGCACTGGTTGGTGTATAGTATTCAATTCCCTTTACGCTTATAGGCAGAGTGTCATTAACCGACAGATTACAGCTCTGATTTGTGGCGGTGAGAATAACCTCATAAGCACCAATGTCATAACCTTTTTCGATATAAGTAGCTGATGATGAGGTCGCATCCCCTAAATCCCATGCAATGGCATCTGTTTGTGGGTTTACTACTGCCTCAAAGCCAAAGATTGAACCTGTATTCGCAGAAACAATGGTAGCAGAAGGCTGCTGCGGTGTAGGCTCCAACGCAAACGTGTAAGAGAAGCATCCATTTGCCTGAAGCCAAACAAAGTAGTCGCCAGGAGGTAAACAGGAAATCGTGAAAGTGTCTTGTACTCCGCTCAGACTCATGTTAGTAAGAGACTGCGTAAATAGAATGCCACCCTGTTGATTTTGTACCCTAATAAAAAGATCAGATGAAGTAGCTCCGCTTGTATTAACAACATCTAGCGGCATGGTAAGGGTTGAAAAAGTATCCAAGCGGAAGGTAAAATAATCATTTCCATCTACCTGCTGATTGACGTAGCCTACTCTACCGGATGTGGGTTGCCGCAGGCTAATGGACCGTGCCGTAGCTCTTGTGTCGTTGGGCTCTTGATCCGCTTGCCCACTTGGGGTGACGGTGTAGGACAAATCATAACTGAAGCAACCGGCACTTTGTACCCGGAAATACACCGTATCCGCAGCCACGCAATGCTCAGTAACCGATACCTGACCCGGACCTGGTGGTACATTGATAGCGTTATTGTTGGCAATAGATGATTGACCCTTGTTGAATACCTGGAGGTAGAAGTCGCCACCATTATTATCACTGGTACTTATGAAGTCTGCCGATAATGTAAGCGTACCATCATCCGGTATTACTGTATAGTAATAGTCGAAGACGTCAAGTGCGACATTCGCATAGCCGATCCGGCCTTGTATCGTATCGCCATGGTTGATCTGTTGAGCGGAAGCAAAAACATCATTCGGCTCCTGGTCCTGTTGTCCGCTAGGTGTTAAGGTGTAGGACAAATCATAACTGAAGCAACCGGCACTTTGTACCCGGAAGTACACCGTATCCGCAGCCACGCAATGCTCAGTAACCGATACCTGGCCCGGACCTGGTGGAACGTTGATAGCGTTATTATTGGCAATTAACCCGCCCCCTTTATTGAATACCTGGAGGTAGAAGTCGCCATCGTTATTATCACTCGTACTAATGAAGTCTGCGGATAATGTAAGCGTACCATCATCCGGTACTACCGTATAGTAATAGTCGAAGACATCAAGTGCTACATTCGCATATCCGATCCGGCCTTGCAAAGTATCACCATGGTTGATCTGTTGTGCGGAAGCAAAATTATCGTTGGGTTCTTGATCCTTCTGTCCGCTGGGTATTGTCGTATACCGCATATCGTAGGTAAAACCACCATTGCCTTGTAGCCGGATGTACACAGTATCTTTGGCGACACAAGGTATTTCAAGATGAATCGTATCGGTTATGCCTTGTATTACATTTATGGCGTTGGCATTACCGATGCCGCTTGTTATCTTGTTAGTTACCTGTATATAGAAATCGTTTCCATTAGCATTTCCTGTGACAATGGCTTCGAAGACCAGCGTCCCATCATCTTCCGGTATCGTCCAGAAATAATCGAATAGATCTGGAGTATTGCCAACCGTACCCGTCATAGATGAATCCTGTTGGGTAGGATTAGCGGTGGCAAATGTGTTGTTCGGTTCTGCTTCCACAAGGGTTTGGCTCATTAGGCCCATAGGTAAAAGGCATAGCCAGGAGAGGACAAGTACAGTTGATCTCATAATGATTAGGTTTTCAGTCAAGCAATGAAGTATGCAATGCGCATACTGAGGCTATTGTGTAATGCGTGAAAGAAGAGCTAAATGGCTCAATCAAACGGAGAAAAAATGTAGGATAGACGGTTGGGTAAGTTTATGGCAGGGCCAATGGGTCTGCTTCGGGTTGATATTGTGCTGCCAGCTCGGGTAAGTTCATTGCGGTGTAGAGCTGGTATACAATGCCACTTACTTCCTTAGTGTGCATACTTTCTTCACCGGCTTCTGCTTTGAGGATGGGAAAGTTTTCTTCTAGTAATTGTCTGGCTGTGGCATACTGCTGCAGAAGTAAATAGGAGCGTCCCATTTCGCATCGGGTTCTGCTTACTAAAAATTCATTTCGATTGCCTTCAATTAGGCGAATGCTGAGGGAAGTTTCCAGGTGATCCAAGGCCTCGCCAGGCTTACCTTGAACGTTTTTCATCTTGCCTTTCCAGAAGTAGGCATTGCCAAATAGCGGGTGATCTGTTGGAAGATAAGTACGCCAAATGGTCATGGCCGAATCGATCAAAGACATGCCGTAGTCATATTGCTGCACGTAATAGTGACAACAGCCCACATTGTAGGTAGCCAGAGCATAGTCGGGATGATCAGGACCCTGAATCTTTCGCCTCAATGCGCGCGATTCCTGGAAGTAGGCAATGGCCTCTTCGTACTCTTTTCTAGCCAGGTAAATGAAGGCCACGTTATTGAGCAATCGGGTGATCTCAATCGACTCATAGCCGACCACCTTTTTGTCCATTTCAATAGCCTTCTTGTAGTAATACTCAGCGCTGTCGAGCTCGTTTTTGTAGTCATACGCCATGGCGAGGTTATTCATCACGGCCGCTACCTGCCGGTGCTCAGGTCCATAAATGCGCTGGTACAAGGCTAAAGCCTGGGTAAAATTCTGCAGGGATGGTTCGTAATCGCCCAAGTCCATGAACAAGGTGCCGTAATCGTTGAGTAGCTCAGCAAAGTATTCCGTTGTGGTGTCGCCCAACTGCCGAAACCCAGCCTCAGCTTCCTGGAAGAGCATGCCGGCTTGTTCATAGTCACCCTGGTAGTGATAAGCCAGGGCGAGATTTTTCTTGGCCATTACCGAACGGGCATCTGTGGCACCCCACAGCTCCTGGTGCAGGTCAAGTGCGTGGGTAAATTGATCAATGGACTTCTCATATAGGCCCAGACTTTGGTAGGTCAAGCCTAACGTATTGCGCAGCGAGGCGCGCACGGCAGGTTCCTCCGAGAGGTCAGTGTCTAATTTTTCGGCTGCTCTATCCAGTAGCTCCACCACCTTCACTTCCTGTCCATCGTTGCTGGGGTCTACTGCAGACAGCATTTCTTGTAAAAACACGTTGATACGCTCCGCTTTTCTGGCTTCCACTTGTGCTTTATCACGCTCCTGTGCCGCTACCTGTGCTTGCCAGCTCACCCCAACAAAACCACCGACCAATGCCAGCAGCACAAGGATAAAGGCGGACACTGCCACACGGTGTCGCTTAATGAATTTTCTTGTCCGATACCCCAGGCTGTCTTTGTGCGCCATGACAGGTAATCCTGTGAGGTAGCGCTCGATGTCTTCTGAAAGTTGCTCCGCAGAGGCATAGCGCTTTTGCGGTTCCTGGTGCATGGCTTTCAGGATAATATTATCCAGGTCACCCTTTAGTATTTGGGGCAGTTTATCCGCTTTTGTTTGCCGTACATGGGCCATTTCCTCCCGGGTCTCCACGGAGGGGTTGGCGGGCTTGTACCCGTCTGGTCTTGTGGCCATTTGGCTGGGGCGGATAGGTGCTTCTTCACAAATGCGTTTTGCTATGTCTGCCGGTGATAATTCTCGCAGGTCGTAAGGGTGTCGGCCACTGAGCAGGTTATATAACAGCACGCCTAAGGCGTAGATATCTGTAGCGGTGGTGATGGGCTGATTCTGCAATTGCTCCGGGCTGGCAAAATCTGGTGTCAGATTCCATTGGAGAGTTTGGGTGATACGGTCATCTGCCGACTCTCCTTCGGCCAATATCTTAGCAATGCCAAAGTCAAGCAACTTGGGCACACCCTCTTGGGTTACCAGAATATTGGAGGGTTTGATATCCCTGTGCACCACCAGATTGGTGTGCACAAAATGGACGGCTGAACATATTTTTTGAAAGAGCTGGAGCCGCTCCCGGAGGGATAATTGGTGCGTATCGCAATATTCATCCACGGGGGTACCCACCACATACTCCATAATGAAATAGGGGGCGCCCTCATTGGAGGTGCCACCACCTAAAAGCTGCGCTATGTAAGGGTGATTGAGGTCGGACAGCATTTGCCGTTCGCTGTGGAACCGTTGGCGCAGGTATTGGCTACCAAAACTGAACCGCACCAATTTGATAGCCACCTGCTGTGCAAATTCACCATCGGTTCGGTGGGCCAGATACACCCGTCCCATTCCCCCTTCGGCAATGAGTGACTGTAGTTCAAACGATTCTATGTGTTTACCGAGATAAGGGTCGGCTGAGGCATCACGAAGTAGCGAAATATCTTCTTCGGGTTGATCCATGAAAT
>CAJXXO010000037.1 GCA_913062655.1 uncultured Bacteroidota bacterium
AAAAAGACCTACCCACATTTCGTCACTTTCAGAAAAGAAGAAAAAGACTTCGCGCCGACCACTCGCTACAAAGACTACCCCATAAACCGAACCCGCCTTCATTGGGAATCGCAGGCGGCTACAACTCAAAACAGTCCAACCGGCCAGAATTACATTCACTTCAAAGACCGCGGTTACCAAATTCTATTCTTTGCCCGTCTCGACAAGCGCGTGGAAGGAGAGACTTCGCCTTTCCTGTTTCTTGGCCCGGCCGAAAATCTCGAATCCTACGAATCTAATCGCCCGATAAAAATGATTTGGGATCTGAAATATCCAATCCCAGCCGAGCTCTTTGAGGCAGCTAAAGCGGTCTAAAATGGCATCGAAAACCAGCTGCGATTCGGGAGATCCTTCGACTCGGAATCTATGCGAGGAACGAAATCCGAAAGGATTCTCTTGTCGGACAGCAAATGACCAAGATCTATCGCAGCCGCGCAAAACGCCGACTCATCTCGTAGATTCAGCTAGGCGCCTATCTTTTGAATAAAGCTGACTTCTGACTCATGCTATCTGTTAAACAGCTATTCCTCGCCGATAACCTCCCCGGATCCGAGGATAAGATCAAACTCGTTCGCCATGTAGACCACCAGAATCGATCCATCCAGCGGATCGTCGCAGAAGGTCATTTCGATTTTTATCAGCAAGAGCAATCGGCAAAGATCCGCCCCTTCCACGATTGCGATGTGATTCTCTCTTTCCTGGGAATACCGGGAAACAAGGCTGAGTTTCACGGAGCCTACGAAGTACTCGGCCACGGACCTTTCTCCCAATCGGATTTGAAGCGGTTCCCATACTGGATGGCCGAGGCGCACAAGGACGGCCAGCCGAGGATCAAATACCGTTTACAAGAGCTGGAAGCTTTTCGTTCCTACCGAAAGCGCCTCATCGTGCAATGGAGGAGTACCCGGGGCTGGCACCAGAAGAAGGATTTGGATAGACTTGAAGATTATTTTCTTGTTCCCTGTTAAATATTGATGTTGGTTTTTGAGGCTCCGGACAATATTCAATTGAAACTCGCTCTGGATTACCCATGAGTAGGCCATGGTATTGATTGACACTTGAGTCTATTGCTACATTTCCATCTTTTTCATTGAAGTCCCAGCGTCCTACTGATGGGGTAATTGTTTTGCAGGATGGAATAAAATCATCTTTATAGATTGCTTCATCCGAAAATTGCACTGCATCTACAGTACCATTGAAGTTGCGATCAAGATCCGTGCGATTACCCCAACTACCTATTGCTGTTATACTTGAACTATTCGATAGTGGGATATTGTAAGCATTGGTATCAGACTGTTGCTGTCCGTTGATAAACATTCTCATACCATCTTGTGAATCAATTACTACTGCCACATGATACCATTTTCCTTTCAACCAACGGTTAGTGTCTGATTCTATACTAAATACACTTCCTGGGCTTTCTTCTACAGAGAATCGCAGTCGTCCTGGGTTAGGAAGATTTGTAGAAGTAAAGAATAAATTGAACTCTTCAATATTATTTGAGCCAGGGTGCTCCCGGCCTATTAGTGTACTGTAATTGGAAAGTGTAGGGCCTATTTCTTCATTAGGAGAAAACCATAACTCAATAGTTTTTGTGCCATTTGCAGCTTTGCTTCCTAGATCAATGTAGTCATCCTTGCCATCAAGGCAAATTGCGTTTGCGTTGCAGATGGCAGTTTTCTTCCACTTTCCACCATTAATTATACCATTGTAGGCATTTAAGGATGAATCGATAGCTATATTACCCTTACCGGCATTAAGATGATATATGGCTTTTGTTGCTGAATCTATGGCTATATCAGGACAAGGGCGAGTAAAGTTGCTTTCATATAGTGCTTTAGTGGAGAATCGAATGTCATCTACTTTACCGGCAAAGTAGCGATTCAAATCTTGGCGGTTGCCCCAATTGCCGATGGAAGTGAAATAATTGTTTGCCGCTGTGGGGGAGGTATAATTATTATTGCTGCTTTGCATCTTACCGTCAACAAATAGTATCATTCCATTTTTAGGATGAATAACAGCAGCGATATGGTACCATTTATTAGCTTGCCAACTCAAAGTATCCGTACTAACATGAAATACATCATTTAGAGATTCTGCTACGGCAAATTCTAAAGCGCCAGCATTAGGTTGCCCGCTTGGTCTAAAGGCTAACCAAAATTCATTGATATTTTGAGAATTCGTATTACGCACCACTAATCCAATTAATTCTGTATTACTGGGACCGATAGCATTACTAGGACTAAACCACAGTTCGATAGTTCTTATGCTATCGCCTACTTTATTGCCTAGGTTTATATAGTCAGTAGAACCATTTAGCTCAATACAACTGGATTGTGCATAGCCACCAAGGCAAACGATCATGGTGATGCATAGAGAATAGAATTTATGCATGACGATAATTTTTCTTCACGTTAAAAAGATACGATAATAATTTAAAGTGTGTCTTTTAAAAGGCTACAATTTTTGGAGGGCTACCCCGCTTGGCTGACCGATACATTTACCCTGACGGTACACCCATTCTCCATTGACGATTGTATGCTGCACTTGGCTGTGGAAGGTGGTGCCTTCCAGGGGCGACCAACCACATTTGTACAGGATGTTGCCTTCTTCCACTGTCCAGGGTTGGTTCAGGTCTACTAGGGTGAGGTCAGCAAAGTAGCCCTCACGAATGTAACCGCGCTTGTCGATAGCATAGAGCTCTGCCGGAGCGTGGCACATCTTCTCCACAATTTTTTCCAGGCTGATCTTTCCCTGGTGGTAAAATTCCAACAAGGCCACCAGCGCATGCTGCACCAGTGGGGCACCGCTCATCGACTGGAAGTAGGGTTTGTCTTTTTCTTCCCACGCATGCGGGGCATGATCGGTGGTGATGATATCGATTCGATCTTCTAAGAGTGCCTGCAATAATCCATCCCGATCTGCTTCTGTTTTAATGGCGGGATTCCACTTGATGCGTTTGCCTAGCCGCTCATAATCTTTATCGCAAAACCATAGGTGATGGACCGATACTTCGGTTGTGATGCGTTTTTGCTTAAGGGGGATATCATTTCGAAAGAGCCCCGCTTCCTTGGCAGTGGTCAGGTGGAGGATGTGTAGGCGGGCCTTGTGCTTTTCCGCCAGTTGAATGGCTCTTTCAGTGGCTTCAAAACAAGCTTGCTCCGAGCGGATGATCGGATGGAATTGTACAGGCACATCCTCCCCATATTCAGCCCTGAATTTCTCTTCGTTTTCAATGACCAGACTTTCTTTCTCCGAGTGGATGGCAATAATAGCATCACAATTCGCGAAGAGTTTTTCCAGTGTTTCCGGGTTATCAGCCAGTAGGTTGCCTTTGCCGCTGAAGTAGAGGCCATCATCGGTAATAGCGAGGTGATCGCTGAGGTCCATTTGGATGATATCGTCCACATTCTCGCCATTCACTCCAAGCAAAAAGGCATAGTTGGCCCAGGAGCGGCCCTTGGCCAGGTTGTATTTTTCTTGCTGAATGTCCAGTGTCAGCACATTGGGTTTGGTATTGGGCATGTCGAAAAAAGAAGTCACACCACCGGCCACAGCCGCCCGGCTTTCCGAAGCGATGTCAGCCTTATGGGTAAAGCCCGGCTCGCGGAAGTGGACCTGTCCATCGATCACACCCGGAAAAAGATATAGCCCTTCCGCTTCTATCACCTCATCTGCCTGATGACCAAGCGTGTCACCGATGGCTGCGATCTTATCGTTTTCGATGAATACATCTTGCTTAGCGATTTGGCCTTCGTTGACCAGGGTAGCATTGCGAATCAGAAGGGTGCCCATGTGCATTGTTTTATACAAAAATACAGGCTACCGGCTTGGCAGGCGAACCATTCAGGGGTTACTATCGCTATCTTTACCCTATGAAGTGGTTTACCCCCATTCAGTTGCCGGATTATCCTTTTTCCATCGATCATCAGACTCCGGTCCTGGCCGTAGGCTCCTGTTTTGCGGAGCAAATCGGACAGCGATTGGTCGATCTGCAGTTTGATGCCGTATTGAATCCGTTCGGCATTTTGTATAACCCGGCCAGTGTGCAACGCTGTTTTAGCCGGCTCGCTACGGGAGAGCCTTTTACTGAAGCCGATTTGTTTGCACACAATGGTTTGTGGCACTCCTTTCTGCATCATGGACGCTTTTCGGCAGCAACGCAAGCAGAGGCCCTGGAAAAGATGAATGCGGCCCTGGCGAAAGGGCATCAACAGTGGCAAAAGGCAGACGTCATCATCGTTACCTTGGGTACAGCATGGGCCTACCGCCACAAGGCGAGTTGTCAGATTGTAGCCAATAATCACAAGCAACCGCAGCAGCATTTTGACCGGGAACTACTGACAGCGGAACAGATTCAAGGTCTCCTGCAGAGCATTATTGGACCCACATTAGAGCGAAATACACCACCACAATGGTTACTGACGGTTAGTCCCGTTCGCCATATGAAGGATGGCGCTGTCGGCAACAACCGTAGCAAGGCGCACCTACTTACTGCTGTGCACGAGATGGTTAGCCAAACGGAGCAGGTGCACTATTTCCCGGGCTACGAACTGCTGCTGGATGAATTGCGCGATTACCGCTTTTACACGGCAGACCACGCCCACCCCAGTACCGAGGCAGTAGACCATATTTGGTCGCGCTTTGGGCAGGTGCTACTGCCTGAGGCTACACAGGCGTTGAATGGACAACTCAAAGCGCTTCGTAAAGCCATGCAGCACCGGCCGTTACATCCCGGCACGGCAGCAGAGCAGACCTTCAAACAACAGCAACGTGCACGATTGGACGAGTTGGAACAACAGTACCCTTTCCTCGATCTGTCGTCCTGGCGGGATGCTTTCTTGTGATTGTCCACTTTTCTGGAATCTTTAGACCGCGGCTGGAAAAGGGCCATAGGCTGGGGCGCTTGTGGCGCCTACTTTTACCCTGCACAAAGTACAGGTCTATGGTTCGAAGTATACTGATTGGATGTCTCCTGCTGGGTTTGGGTATGGGAATGCCACTGGCGGCTCAAGATAATGATGAGTACGACAAGTGGAAAGACATGGCCAAAGAATACAAGAAGGAGCCCTTGAAGCTTCGCGATAAGATCGAAGGGTATGAAAAGGCCCTGGAGGAACTGGAACAACGACTATCCGCTTTTCAACGCGACAATCAGCAACTGCGAAGTGAAAATGGTGAGCTTAGGGAGGCCAACAACGAAATGGCCACCGAAATACAACGACTGCGTGCAGAGTTGGAGGCGCTGCAAGAACAAATGGCCGCACCAGAGCAACCGCAATTCTACGTGCAATTAGGAGCATACCAGTACTTTGACATCAATCACTATTTCCAAAATGTCCAGTGCATGCAAGTGCAAGTGGATGATCGCCTCAATAAGTATGTGGTAGGCTCTTTCTACGATCTCGAGCTGGCTAAGCGATTTCGCGATGACGTGCGTAAACTGGGTATTGATGATGCTTGGGTTGTGTCTGTAGTAGATGGCGAACGGGTGACTATGCGCGAGGCCTTGGAGCAATTGCAAGCCAGCGGGCAGCTTACTGCCGAAGAAGTGGCGGAATGGTTGGCCATCTTCCCGGAGTGAGGGTTACCGATCCGCAATACCCAGCACCACTATCGCAATAACCGGTACCGGTATTGTCCCCTCGATCGTCCATTCACGCTCATAGCTACGATCCCATTTCGGGTAGGCCAGTGACTCTTCGATGACCCAATCCATATCTTCCCGGTATTCCCAGAAGGGTCGGAAGCTGCTGCTGTCCCAGATAAAAGTCAGCTCCGGTACTTCTCCCCATGCTGGTTTTAAGTATTGTCCATCCCATTCCCATTCATCCTGTACACTATTGCCCCAGTAGGGCATCAGCGTTTCACCGTCAAACACCCACTCGTCTTCCGGTCGGTTACCCCATCGCGGCCGTATGCGCTTCCCATCCCATTCCCACTCGTAGTAGAAACCACTATCCCATTCCAATTTCATCCGGCCTACAATGTCGTCCCCGGTACGAGCCTGTTCTTCCAGCTCCTGCTCCAGTCGCAGGCGTTCACCCACCTTACCACTCTCCATCCAGGTCAGAAAAATGGCACACCAGGCTTGCCCTGTCAGGGAAGAGGCAATGCTATACCCAATGGTGTCGTCTTCTTGCCCATCTACCATGAGTACCCGCATGCTATTGGAAAAGTCCATTTCCAATAGCAACTGATCATTGAATCGACCAGTACCGAAATAAAAATTGCCCTTGTGTACGGAGAATAGCACGTTGGCCCCCGTAGCATCATAGATGTAGCCCAATCGCTTATCAAACACATCTTTTTCCCTTATCAGATAGGCAAAGTCTTCTTTCTCTCTGGAGTCCCCATAAAAGACGATATTGCCGCTCAGGGTAAACAAAACCTCATCGTCACGGCTGAGGATCTGGTCATCCTGGTAAGAGAAAAGTAGCTGGCCTTCATTGTCAAAGACCCTGGCACTTTCCTGGGCCCAAAGTAAGGGAGAAAGCGTGGCTAAGCCACTTAAAATCAATACTTTTAGGAGGTGAGTCATCCGCATCACGGTTGCCGATAAAGTTACCATTTAGCCATCACCCGGCCAATGGCTGGGAATAAAGGAATTATGAATATCAACGGGATACCACGACAAAGTATTTGGTGGAATGAAGCAGAGGAGCAGGTATACCTCTTCGATCAGCGCACACTACCCTATGCTATTGAAGAAAAGCCCATTCGCTCTCACGAAGAAGCCGCTACCGCTATTCGGGATATGTGGGTGCGTGGCGCCCCATTGATTGGCGTAACGGCAGCTTTTGGGATGTACCTGGCCAGTGTAGAGGCGCAGTCAGAAAAGGATAGTGTGGCGTACATGAAAAGGGCACAGGCCACATTGCTGGCTACACGTCCTACTGCGGTCAATTTGCCATGGGCCCTGCAACGGCTCGAACCGATCTGGCGGGAACAAGTGATCGAAGCCTGGCCAAAGGCACTCTTGGAAGAAGCCCTAAAGATTCGTGAGGAAGACATTGCGCAGAGCAAGGCCATGGGTGAACATGGCCTTGCCTTGATCAAAGCGCTATACCAGGAATCAGGGCGGCCCGTCCAAATCATGACCCACTGCAATGCCGGCTGGCTGGCAACGGTAGATTATGGCACCGCCACAGCTCCTATGTACCTGGCCCATGAAGCCGGCATACCCATCCATGTATGGGTGAGCGAGACGCGCCCGCGCAATCAGGGTTTCTCCATCACCGCGTTTGAGCTGGATGCCGCTGGCATTCCCCATACCATGCTGGTTGATAATGCGGCTGGATTGTTATTGCAACAAGGCAAGGTAGACCTGGTATTGGTCGGCTCTGACAGAACCACTGCCAATGGTGATGTGGCCAACAAGATTGGCACCTATTTGAAGGCGCTCGCAGCCCATGCCAGCGGAGTGCCTTTCTACGTGGCGCTGCCCTCCTCCAGTATTGACTTTACTATGGCCTCCGGCCAGGAGATTCCCATTGAAGAGCGATCGGCAGCGGAAGTGAAAACCATACAAGGCTATACCGCAGCCGGTCGGCAAACGGTAGCGCTTACGCCCCCTAACAGTCCTGCTGTGAACTATGGCTTCGACATTACACCGGCTGCCTATGTTACTGGTTTGATCACCGAGCGCGGGGTTTGTCCGGCTTCAGCGGAAGGGTTGGCGACACTGTTTCCGGAAAAGTATCCTGCTGATGCAAGATGAGGGATATATCAAGTTTACCGTAGATTGGATTGATGCGCGCATACCCCATAATCCCTGGATTCCGGTAATTACCCGTACACGGGCTTTTTGTTATGATCGCGGTTGGATAGGCAGGCTGCCGAATGGCATTGGTTATGGAAATATCAGTGTGCGCTTGCCAGATGGCACCTTTCTCATCAGTGGCACACAAACGGGCCATAAGCGCATGCTTACCCGGAAAGACTATGCTATTGTTTCGGACTACGATATCCCGGAAAACCGTTTGCGATGCCTGGGTATGTGCCGCGCCTCTTCAGAATCCATGACGCATGCTAGTGTATATGAAGCAGATGTCTCTATTGGAGCCGTGATTCATATTCATAATGCAGATTTGTGGCAGCAGTACCTGCATCAATTGCCGACTACCGATGCGGCTATTCCTTACGGTACTCCGGCTATGGCAGAGGCGGTACAGGCGCTGGTAAAGCGTTACCCGGGGCAGGTGATTGTGATGGGAGGGCACGAAGGAGGGCTCATAGCCTATGGGGATAGTCTGCGCAGGGCGCAACAGCGATTGGTTGCTATCAGTTAATACTTCCGTAAGCGGCAGGGAATCAATATTTTTGTCGCTTGATTGTTTACCAGACACAAAACACAACAATTATGGGTAAAGGAGATAAGCGTTCTAAGCGGGGTAAGATCATCAAAGGATCATTTGGTAATTCACGCCCAAGCCGACCCGCCAAGGACAAGCAAGAAGAAGCACCGGCTAAGAAGAAAAAGAGTACTAAGAAAGCCAAGTCCTGATCGACTTGGCTTTTTGCCCTTCCACCCAAGCCTGCCTTATTCTAACAAAACGGATTGACCATGAAGTGGTGGTTATTACCCCTATTGCTATGGATAGCTGTACCGGAGTCAGATCCGGCTTCAGAAGAAGAAGATACCGCTCGTATCCGGGCCATGTACGATGAATCTCTGACCAATAGCCAGGCCTATCGCTGGCTCGATTATTTGGCCAATGAAATCGGGGGGCGGCTCAGTGGCTCTCCACAAGCGGCTATGGCAGTGGAGTGGTCGAGGCAGGTGCTCGATACCCTTGGCCTGGACAGCGTATGGCTGCAGCCGGTCATGGTGCCACACTGGATCCGGGGCGAAAAGGAGATCGGTCGCTACTTCAGCCCCAACCACTATGGTATGGAGGAGGTGAATGTATGTGCATTAGGCGGCTCTGTGGGCACGGGTAGTGCCGGCATTACAGCCGAAGTAGTAGAAGTGGACAGCTACGAGCAGTTGGAAGCATTTGGAGAAGATTCCATCCGGGGACGGATTGTATTTTACAATACACCTATGGAGCAGCGCCACATTCGTACCTTCCATGCGTATGGAGGATGTGTGGGTTACCGGTGGGCCGGTGCCGGAAAGGCCTCGGAATATGGAGCTGTAGGGATGCTTCTCCGATCGTTAAGCCACAAAACAGACGAACATCCCCACACGGGAAGCATGGCCTATCCGGAAGATGTAGCGAAAATACCGGCTGCTGCCATCTCCACTTTGCATGCTGATAGGCTGAGCGAGGCGCTCAAGAATGACCCACAACTGCGATTTCACCTGCGCATGACTTGTGATAATCTGCCTGAAAAGCTTTCCTACAATGTGATCGGTGAGATCAAGGGCAGCGAGTATCCGGATGAGATCATTCTGGTGGGGGGGCACCTGGATAGCTGGGACAATGGCGATGGTGCCCACGATGATGGGGCCGGTTGTGTTCAATCCATGGAAGTACTGCGCTTACTGCAAGCCATCGACTATCAGCCCAAGCGGACACTGCGCTGCGTATTGTTTATGAACGAAGAGAATGGATTGCGGGGAGCAAAAAAATATGCCGCGGAATCGAACCGGAAGGGAGAATACCACATGGCCGCCATCGAATCGGATGCCGGTGGCTTTGCCCCACAGGGTTTTGGTATCAGCGATACTTTACCGGTGATCGAACAGATCCGTGCCTGGTCCCCGCTGTTTAAGCCGTACGACATTTTCAAATTTCAGGAAGGCGGAGGGGGTGCCGACATTAACCGGCTCCGTTCGCAGGGCACTACGCTCATTGGGCTGATGCCCGAAAGTCAGCGCTATTTCGATTATCACCACGCTTCCACTGATGTATTTGAGGCCGTTAATCGCAGAGAGTTGCAGCTAGGGGCTGCGGCCATGGCCACTTTAGTATACCTGATGGATAAGTACGGACTGGACAAGCCGGCTGTCGACCACGACAGAAGCTAAGCGCTTTTCTTTTCCTGTTTTTTCCTGTTTCTGTAGTAGTAGGCACAAATTGGGGTGAGTGCGCACTCCTCGCAAAGCGGCTTCCGGGCCTTGCATATGTATCTGCCATGGAGGATGAGCCAATGGTGTGCGCGACTGATCACCTGCTCCGGTAAGTATTTGACCAATTGTTTTTCGGCCTGGAGGGGGGTTTTGGCGCGAGTGGTCAGTCCAATCCGGGCCGCTACACGAAACACATGAGTATCCACCGCCATGGCGGGCTTATCGTAGAGCACGGAGGCGATTACATTAGCGGTCTTACGACCAACACCCGGCAGCTTAACCAACTGATCCACTTCTCGCGGAAGTTCGCCTCCAAACTCATCCATCACCATGTTGGCCATGTTGATGAGGTGTTTGGTTTTGTTGTTGGGATAGCTGCAGGAGGCGATAAAAGGTTGCAGCTCTTCAAATGTCGCTTGGGCCAGGGATGCATAATTGGGATAGTGATCGAACAGGTTAGGGGTGATCTTATTCACCCGCACATCAGTGCACTGGGCGGAGAGGATCACCGCTACGATCAGCTCATAGTCATTGGCGTATACCAGTTCGGTGTCGGCTTCCGGTTGGTGTTCTTGAAAATGTCGGACGAAATAGTCGTAGCGTTCTTGTTTGCGCATGGGCACGAAGTTACCCACTACACACAAAAAAGGCGGGCCACTGGTTCAGCGCCCGCCTTGGAGTCGTTTGCACTAGCATTTACCAGGAAGTCTCCAGCTTTCTACCCATGGATCTGCTTTGTTCCATGATAATCCGTATGGAGGTGTCGCTGGGTGACCTACGGCCTTTCCCTAAGAAATTGTGTACTTGGCGCATACTACGTAGCCGTGCGGCCAGCGCCTCGTCAACGAGCAGAGCTTCCTTAATGCTGCGTGTTTCTTCCGCTGTTGTTTCCTGATACATAAATCGAATCAGGTCATGGTCAGTAAAGGTTTGATACATAGGCGATTGTTTACTGTAGTTTTTCCGTGAAAAAGTACAATGAAAACGGCCGCCCATATCCTTTAGTATATCCATGCTGAAAAAAATGCTATAAAGCGATTTGTTTTTCTTCCACCATCTTGCGCATATTGATCAGGGCATAGCGCATACGCCCCAGCGCGGTGTTAATGCTCACATCGGTCAGGGCTGCAATTTCCTTGAAACTCATGCCTGCATAATGCCGCAGAACAACCACTTCTTTCTGCTCTTCCGGGAGTTGGTTGACCAGGTCACGCACCTTTTGATGGGCTTGCTTTTTCACCATACTCTGCTCTGCATTATCGTCAGCAAAGGGCAGAATGTCGAAAATGTCGAAGCCATCGTTGTTGGTCACCTTGGGATGTCGTTTCGTCTTCCGGAAGTGATCGATACACAAGTTGTGCGCAATACGCATTACCCAAGGCAAAAACTTACCCTCCTCGCGGTATTTTCCTTTCCGCAAGGTCTTGAGCACTTTAATGAAGGTGTCTTGAAAAATATCTTCCGCCAGGTAGCTGTCCTTCACGAACATGTAGATCGTAGTGTAGACTTTTTCTTTGTGACGGTTGATGAGAAGCTCTAAGGCGGCCTCGTTGCCGTTTTGGTATTGTGACAATAACTCCTTGTCACTAATTACATGGCTTTCCATAGTACACAATTTTTAGGTTCGTAAATAAGCGCCAATGTCAATTAGTGTAGAAGTCTGTGTCTATAGGCAATCGAAAGTTTAGAGCGTTTGGTGAAAGAAATACTAGCGGTCAATGTTAAACGAAACTATACCCGGTATTTATTGTTGGGTTCCCCGTATTTTTGCCCGCAGCATATGAATGAATCTGTTACCATCGAAGATAAACAAAAACCTGACCAAAGTCAATCTGGTGTCGCTGAGCCCGCTAATATCCTCATTAAAGGGGCCAAGGAACACAACCTGAATGACGTCACTGTAAAAATTCCGAAAAACAAATTAGTCGTTGTCACAGGTGTGTCAGGAAGTGGTAAATCTTCGTTAATCATGGACACGCTCTATGCTGAAGGGCAGCGCAGGTACGTTGAGAGCCTCTCCTCCTATGCCCGCCAGTTTCTTACCCGTATGGAAAAGCCCGATGTCGATTACATCGAAGGCTTGTGCCCCGCCATCGCCATCGAACAGAAGGTCACCACTCGTACCTCCCGCTCTACAGTAGGTTCACTTACTGAAATATACGATTACCTCAAATTGCTATTTGCCCGTGCGGGTCGCACTATTTCGCCTGTATCGGGCCAGCCGGTGAAGAAGCATGAAGTCGCTGACGTAGTAGATTTCATTGTTGGCCTGCCTGAAAATAGCAAGGTACAATTGCTTGCCCCTTTGCATGGCCACAAAGGGCGGCCGGTGCAGGATGAACTGGACTTGTTGTTGCAAAAAGGCTTCACCCGTGTCGTCATTGGTGAACAGATGGTGCGCATTGAAGACCTGACAGAAGCGGAGGTGAAACCACTACAAAAAGAGGAGGTCCTGATATTGATCGATCGCTACGTGATTAAAGCGGACATGCAGTCCCAGGCGAAGCGAATCGGTGACTCGGTGCAGACCGCCTTCTTCGAAAGTGAGGGCGTTTGCTACGTTGACGTGGTAGACGATAAGCGATACCCTTTCAGCAATAAGTTTGAGTTGGATGGGATGACCTTTGAGGAGCCTACGCCTGAGCTGTTTTCTTACAACAACCCCTATGGTGCGTGCAAAAGATGCGAAGGGTTTGGTTCTATTATCGGTATTGATGAAGACTTGGTGTTTCCCAATAAAAACCTGTCCGTTTATGATGACGCCATCGCTTGCTGGCGAGGGGAAAAAATGCAGGAGTGGAAACACCAGCTCGTGCGCAATGCCATACAGTTTGACTTTCCTGTTCATCGCAGCATAAAAGATCTCACAGAGGAAGAGTATCAGCTTCTGTGGGAAGGGAATAGCTATTTCAGTGGCCTGGATGAATTTTTCAGTTACCTGGAGGAGAAAAGCTACAAGATCCAATACCGGGTCATGCTGTCTCGCTATCGTGGGCGTACCCAATGTCCCGAGTGTAAAGGAACCCGTATTCGTAAGGATGCCAACTATGTTAAAATCAATGGCCGGTCCATCACCGAGCTGTTGCGGATGCCGGTAGAGGAGCTTCATGCCTTTTTCCAACAACTTGACCTGGACGACTATCAATCGCAAGTAGCTGACCGTATCCTTACGGAGGTCAACAACCGGTTGGGTGTTATGCTGGATGTGGGGCTGGGCTATCTTTCACTCAACCGACTGTCCAATACCCTATCGGGAGGTGAGACACAACGCATCAACCTCACCCGCACCCTTGGCAGCAACCTGACCAGCTCCCTGTATATTCTGGATGAACCAAGTATCGGATTGCACCCGAAGGATACCGATCGCTTGATTCGTGTACTGCAACAGCTTCGTGACCTGGGCAATACCGTAGTGGTGGTAGAGCATGAGGAGGAAATCATGCGAGCGGCTGACCACATCATTGATATGGGGCCCGAGGCGGGGATTCATGGCGG